>CAZDAT010000129.1:0-5593 GCA_964503695.1 uncultured Lachnospiraceae bacterium | reverse complement strand
CTCTCCTTGGCAAGGAGATGCTCCACCGCTGAGCCACTCGCGCATATGTTGTTTCAACGAAGACTATGATACTATAGTGAAATGGGTTTGTCAATAGGAAAATTAAAAAAATGCTGACAATTTATAATGCTGGTAAAGGTTCAGCCATTTGGCATTATGACGAAAAAGATAGAAAAAAATTAAAGTTTACTATTGAAAATTATGGGATAAGGTGTTATAGTATTGGAAAGCGAAAACGTTTTCTATAGTTTACACACGAAAGAAAACGTTTTCGTAAAACAGGCAGATATGGTCTGGTATCCATACATATCAAAAAAAGAAAGAAAGAGGGAAAGGTTATGAAAAAGAAACTCCTTAGTGCTTTATTAAGCACAGCAATGGTAGCATCTCTCCTCGTTGGCTGTGGGGGGGCATCTACAGATGAAGCACCTGCAGCAGATGCAGCAACAGACGAAGCTACAACAGATGAAGCAGAAGCAGAAACAGAAGAAAAAGTATCCGCAGAAGGCGGTTCTGTTTACTACTTAAACTTCAAACCGGAACAGGATGAAGCATGGCAGAAGCTGGCAGCTTCCTATACAGCAGAAACAGGTGTGGAAGTAACTGTTGTTACAGCAGCAAGCGGAAACTATGAAACAACTCTTATGAGTGAAATGGGTAAGAGCTCTGCTCCTACATTATTCCAGGTTAACGGACCGGTTGGTTTACAGAACTGGAAAGATTACTGCTATGATTTGGCAGGAACAGATATTTACGGTGAACTTACAAACGAAGCTTTCGCATTAAAAGAAGGCGACACAGTATATGGTATCGGTTATGTTATCGAATCCTATGGTCTGATTGCTAACAAAACATTACTTGCTGAAGCAGGTTATGATGTAGCAGACATTGATTCCTTTGCAGACTTAAAAGCTTGTGCAGAAGATATCACGGCACGTTCTGAAGAACTTGGATTTGCTGCATTCTCTTCCGCAGGTATGGATGGTTCTTCTGACTGGAGATTCAAAACACACCTTGCAAACTTACCGATTTACTTTGAATACCAGGCAGACGGAATTGCTTCCACAGATGCCATCAAAGGTACTTACTTAGACAACTACCGCGATATGTGGGATTTATACATCAACAACAGTACCTGTGATGCTGCTGAATTATCTGCAAAAACAGGAGATGACTCCAGAGCAGAATTCCTGGCAGGTGAAGCAGTATTCTTCCAGAATGGTTCCTGGGAATATGGTAACTTAACAGCAGATGGTGCTTACACAGATGATGATTTAGTAATGCTTCCAATTTACATTGGTGTTGGTGATGAAGCTAACCAGGGTCTTTGCACAGGTACAGAAAACTACTGGTGCGTAAACTCCCAGGCAGACGAAGCTGATATCCAGGCTACTTTAGATTTCATGAACTGGTGTGTAACAAGTGAAGAAGGTACCACAGCAATGGCTAACGATATGGGATTTGTAATTCCTTTCAAAGCTGCTGTAGAATCTCCTAACCTTTTCGTAAAACAGGATACAGCTTACACAGCAGAAGGAAAAACTCCTGTTTCATGGAACTTCACAACAATGCCTTCTGAAGAATGGAAAAATGGTGTAGGTTCTGCATTAACAGCATATGCAGCAGACCAGACAGATGCTAACTGGGATGCAGTAGTTGCAGCATTCGTTGACGGATGGGCAACAGAATACAGCTTGGCTAACTAAATAAATGAGAAAGAGTGAAGGGGTAGGCATTTCTGCCTGCTCCTTTCTTTCTATATAAAAAATTCTTTACAGTTGAGGAAAAACAGAGTAAAAAAATAATATAATTATTTCGATATAAGGAATTTTGGAGGAGGTTACGATGGAAAAGGCGTTAAGAAAATATGCTCCTTTGTTTGTATTACCCACATTAGCAGCATTTATCATTGGATTCGTGGTTCCATTTTTTCAAGGCTTATATCTTTCTTTCTGTCAGTTTACTACGATTAAAAATGCAGAATTTATTGGTCTTGGAAATTATATTAAAGTATTTCAGGATAGCACCTTTTTAGATGCATTCTGGTTTACGGTTCTTTTTGCGATAGTCTCTATTTTATCAATTAATGTGATTGCTTTTGCACTGGCACTTATTTTGACAAGAGATAATCTGAAAGGAACCAATATCTTCAGAACCGTATTTTTTATGCCTAATCTGATAGGTGGTATCGTTTTAGGTTATATCTGGCAGATTCTGATTAACTGTGTTCTGTCACTGGTAGGTGAACCGTTGCTTGCATTAAACAGCACTGCAGGCTACTGGGGACTGATTATTTTAATGTGCTGGCAGCAGATAGGTTATATGATGATTATTTATATTGCAGGTATCCAGAATGTACCGGAAGCACTGGTGGAAGCAGCCGCCATTGATGGTGCAACTGCATGGGAGACTCTGATTAAGGTAAAACTTCCCATGGTAATGCCGTCAATTACTATCTGTGTATTTTTAACTTTGACAAACTCATTTAAGTTGTTTGACCAGAACCTGGCATTAACAGCCGGAGAACCTGCTCATGCAACAGAAATGTTAGCTTTAAATATTTTTAATACTTTTTATGCACGTGCCGGAGCCCAGTGGAAAGGCCTGGGTCAGGCAAAAGCAGTTATCTTCTGTATACTGGTAATTGTAATTTCCTTAATTCAGTTTAAGGCAACACATTCCAAGGAGGTGCAGCAATAATGAAAAGCAGTAAAGCAAAATCATTAAATATGGTATTTTCGATAGTTCTCAGTGTGTTGTCATTGTTGTATATTTTTCCTGTATTCATGATTTTAATGAACTCTTTGAAAAAGGAAAATTCCATTACGACAAGCGGAGCATTTACACTTCCCACGGCAGAAACCTTTGATGGTCTGACAAACTATGTAAATGCCATCCAGGCACAGGGCTTTTTAAAGAGTCTGGGCTACAGCTTATTTATTACCATTAGTTCGGTAGCGGCGATTCTTTTATTCTGCTCCATGAGTGCATGGTACATAGCACGTATTAAAAGTGCATTTACAACAGCATTTTATTATCTGTGTGTATTTTCCATGGTCGTACCTTTCCAGATGGTAATGTATACATTATCTTCTACGGCAGACCAGTTAAAATTAAATACACCATGGAATATCTGGGTAATCTATTTAGGCTTTGGTGCCGGACTTGCGGTATTTATGATTACCGGATTTATGAAAGGCATTCCGTTGGAAATCGAAGAGGCGGCAATGATTGATGGCTGTACTCCGATTCAGACTTTCTTTAAAATTGTAATGCCGATGTTAAAACCGACATTAGTATCTGTAGGTATTTTGCAGGCAATGTGGGTATGGAATGACTACTTACTGCCGACACTGGTACTGGATATTAAGAAATATAAAACCATTCCGATGCTGATTCAGTATTTCAGGGGAAGCTACGGAAGAGTAGAAATGGGACCGATGATGGCATGTATCATGCTTACCATTATCCCGATTATCATTGTTTATCTGGCAGGACAGAAGCACATTATTAAAGGTGTGGCTGCAGGAGCTGTCAAGGGTTAAATATTAGAAAAATGAATAAATAAAAATAAAAGGCTGTGCATTAAGAAAATTAATCTTAATGTGACAGCCTTTTGTTTGTGTGTCAGAAAAATACTTTTTGATGTATAAATAATTATGTTTGAAAAAACGTGGGAAATATGATAAAATCAAAAAGATGGAACCCATGACAGGGGTGGCAACCTCCCAAGCCAATGAATCGTTTTAATGTAATACATAGGATGGGAGGTGGTGCAAATGACAGATTATGAAATTATTATGATTTTTTTAGGGGTAATCGGCTTGCTGATTTCTGCCTGTGGTCTGCTACTTGCATTGCTTACTTTTCTCGAGAAGAAAAATAGGCGAAAATAAAAATGCCCGCCCTGCTCACAACAGGACGGGCGGTGTCTGAATAGACATTTAAACCCGCTTGGGAAACTCCACCTTTTGGAGTGGGGCTCCACTGGGACATCTGCTCTAACAGGTGTCCTTTTCTATTAACAATATAGCATGGTTTGATTGAATTTTCAATAGAAAAAACGTTACTGATGATGTAATAGAATCTTGCGAAACACCTGTTGGTTTGATATGATAATAAAACAGGCAAATTGTTACAGGCATGTAACAGGGACTGGAATGAATAAACAAAAGTGGGGAAGACATAAGGTGCCAAAGAAAAAGATACTGCTTATTGCCATGATGATGACCGGAATGGTTATTTTGTGTGGATGTAATTCGAATAAAAATATGGAAAATATAACAGCCGGATTTGAGGCAATTAGTGCATTGCAATATGAAGAAGCACTGACTTATTTTGATGCGGGAATGGAAAAAAATGAGAATTTGCAGGAAATAGCCAGGGGAAAGGGAATTGCTTATCTCGGACTGGCAAAGTATGAAGAAGCCATTGAAGAATTTTTAACGGCACTTTCTTACAGTGACGAGTTTGTGGATGATTTTGATTTTGATACGAATTATTATCTGGCAACGGCTTATTTTAAAAATGGTGATGTTGCAAAAGCGGAAAAGATATATTCCGCGATTCTTGCACTGCGTACGGACAGGCAGGCATGGTTTTTACGAGGAATCGTGTATTTGGAAGAAGATAAACTTTCAGAAGCCAAAGCGGATTTTGATGCGGCACTGAATGGAAACAGTACCGATTATGATATGTATATTGAAACTGCAAAATCCCTGATGGACAAAGGATATGAGGAAGAAGCAAAGACCTATCTCCAGTCGGCACTGGGAAATAATGAAAAGAAAATATCGGAATATGACAAGGGGCGGCTGTGCTATTATATGGGAGATTATGAAAATGCCCGTAATTATCTGGAGTCTGTGAAGGGAACCAAGAATGCGGATACGGTACTGCTTCTTGGACAAACCTACGAACAACTGGGGGACTATAATTATGCCGCAAGTGTCTATAGTAATTACCTTACGGCTAATCCGGGAGACGTTATACTATTAAACAGACTGGGAATGTGCAAGTTACAGGGGGGAGATGCCAAAAGTGCTCTGGAATATTTTGAAGCGGCACTGGCGTTGGAGAACCCGTCCATGACGCAGACATTAAAGTTTAACCAGATTGTGGCATATGAATATCTTGGAGAATTTGATGAAGCGAATGTATTGATGAAAAATTATTTACAGCTTTATCCTGATGATAAAGATGCTTTAAGAGAATATGAATTTTTAAAAAGCAGATAAAAACAGAGAGTGAATGGAGGGACAGAATGTTTCAGGTTGTAAAAAGAGACGGGGATGTAAAAGAGTTTACGATAAACAAAATCAGTGATGCCATTATTAAGGCATTTAATGCCACCGATGTGCAGTTTAACCGGGATATCGTGGACTTGCTTGCGTTAAGGGTTGTTGCGGATTTTCAGCCGAAGGTAAAGGAAGGAATGGTTCATGTGGAGGACATTCAGGACAGTGTGGAGAAAACCCTGGAAAATGCCGGATTTGCGGAAGCGGCAAAAGCCTTTATCCTGTATCGGAAACAAAGAGAAAAAATGCGTAATATGAAATCCACCATTTTAGATTACAAGGATGTTGTAAACAGC
>CAZDAT010000128.1:0-5613 GCA_964503695.1 uncultured Lachnospiraceae bacterium | reverse complement strand
CGGTTTTTCTACAACGATTTCTTTTCCTTTTTTTGATTCTGTGGCTGAACTTGGAATCAGGGAATCCAACCCTTTACCTAAACCCCTTACTGCCATATTTTAATCACCCCTATTTTCTTTTCATTACTTCTCTTGCTAATTTTCTGTAAGCTTCTGCTCCTGCCGATTTCGGGTCATATCTTGTAATCGGTAGACCGTAACTTGGAGCTTCTGCAAGTCTGATATTTCTCGGAATCAAGGTATTATATATATTCTGGCTTAAATGTTCTTTTACATTTTCCACTACCTGCATGGAAAGATTGGTTCTTGAATCGTACATGGTAAATACTACTCCTTCCATATCTAATTCTGGATTTAATCTTTCTTTTACGAGATTTACAGTATGTATTAACTGGCTTAATCCTTCCAACGCATAATACTCACACTGAATTGGTACAAGAACACTGGTTGCCGTTGTCATGGCATTTACAGTCAGCATACTTAAAGACGGCGGACAGTCTATCAGAATATAATCATATTGTTCTTTAATCCAGTCTACTTCATTTTTTAAAATGAATTCTTTTTTTTCTACACCTATCAGTTCTATCTCCGCAGCCGCAAGATTTACATTAGATGGTAAAACAGATACATTAGGAAGTACATCTTTTATAATACAATCATTAATAGAACATTCCCCTAAAATCAGTTCATATACTGTATCATCCAGATCATTCTTATCAATGCCAAATCCACTTGTGGTATTTCCCTGCGGATCAATATCTATAACAAGAACTTTTTTACCGGCTTCTGCTAATGCAGCCGTAAGATTAATAGAAGTCGTAGTTTTTCCCACTCCTCCTTTTTGATTTGCTATTGCAATTATTCTACCCATATTAATACCTTTCTTTTGTTTTTCTTTGCATCCTATACATTATAACATATTTAGTTTTTTTATTAAAGTTTTTTCTTTTTTTGTTTCACAATATTTATATTGTAATGTTTCACATTTTCTTACTATATCTTGGGCACTTTTGTTTCACGTGAAACATTATCTAGTATTTAAATTTAAAATAAATCTGTGATGTTTCACGTGAAACATCACAGACTTATTTTTACTTATCATTATAGTTTAACAAATAGGATTTTTTGTTGCTGTTCCTGCTTTTCTTGGATATTGCTTTGGTGTTTTTTGTACTTTACGTATTATAATCAGGTTTCTGTAGATGTCCTCATTTATATAAAAATCAATCTGATTTTCAATCTTTCCACCCAATACAAATATTGCTTTCTTGGCATTTTCAATTTCATCACTGATTTTTTCAGATTTATAAGGAATAAATTTTCCATCCAATTTAACAAACGGCAGACAATATTCACAAAGACTCGAAAGATTAGCAACTGCTCTCGATACACATATATCATACTTTTCTCTTAGTTTATCCGGTTTAGAAAAATCTTCTGCCCTGCCATGGATAGTCTTTATATCTGTAAGTCCAAGTTGAAATATTACCTCATCTAAGAACTTTATTCTTTTGTTCAAGGAATCTAAAAGAGTAACCTTAAAATCAGGAAAAACTATTTTAAGGGGAACACCTGGAAATCCGGCTCCTGTTCCTATATCAATCAGTGAAATATCTTCATTTAACTCAACTGCTTTTACTAAAGACAAACTGTCAACAAAGTGTTTAATCACTACTTCTTCATATTCCGTAATTCCCGTAAGATTCATAAAAGAATTCCATTCTATAAGAAGTTCATAATATCGAAGAAACTGTTCTGTCTGCTTTTCTGTCAAATCAATGTTGATTTTTTTCATTTCGTTTATTAGAAAATCTTTATTATCCATTTTTTCTTCCATCCATAAATAATTTTATACAGTATCTTTTTTATTTCTGATATGTTCGAGATAAACTAACAACACAGATATATCGGCAGGTGATACACCGGAGATTCTTGAAGCCTGTCCTACATTAACAGGTCTGTATTTTGTAAGCTTTTGTCTTGCTTCTATTCTAAGGCTTTGAACATCATCATAATTTATATTTTCCGGAATTTTTTTATTTTCCATCTTTTTAAATTGTTCAATCTGTCTGAACTGTCTAGCCATATATCCTTCATATTTAATTTCAATATCAACCTGCTCTATCACATCTTTTGGAAGGGGCTGCCTTTCAGGGTCAAGTTCAGATAGAATATCATAACTAAGCTCCGGTCTGCATAACAGTTCCGCAAGATTAGAACCGCTTTTTAAAGGAGAAGAATTATGTTTTGCCAAGAATTCCTGATTAACCTTTGATGCACCAATGGAGACATTTTTTAGTCTTTTTACTTCTTTTTTAATGGTCTTTTTTTTATATAATATGTGCTGATACTCTTCTTCAGAAATTAATCCAACTTTATATCCGGTTTCTCTAAGTCTCAAATCAGCATTATCCTGACGAAGAAGCAATCTGTATTCTGCTCTTGAAGTCATCATACGATATGGTTCCAGATTTTCTTTAATTACCAAATCATCAATTAAAACTCCAATATAAGCTTCGCTTCTGTCTAAAATAATCTGTTCTTCATCTTTTACAAAAAGTCCGGCATTGATACCTGCAATTAATCCCTGTGCTGCTGCTTCTTCATATCCGCTGCTTCCATTAAACTGACCTCCGCTGAAAAGTCCCTTCACACTTTTAAATTCCAAAGTAGGATATAACTGCATGGCATTAATACAATCATATTCAATAGCATAGGCATTACGTACAATTTTACAATTTTCCAGACCGGGAACTGTCCTGTACATAGCTAATTGGACATCCTCCGGTAAAGAAGAAGACATTCCTCCTACATAATATTCATTGGTAGAGAGTCCTTCCGGCTCCAGAAATACCTGATGTCTTGGCTTATCTGAAAATTTAACAACCTTATCTTCTATGGAAGGACAGTATCTTGGTCCTGTACCTTCAATAATTCCGGCATAAATTGGAGAACGGTCCAGATTATTTCGAATAATCTCATGGGTATTCTCATTGGTATAAGTCAGCCAGCAGGAAACCTGTTCTTTCTGTATTAAATCAGAATTAGTGGAAAAACTGAAAGGAACGATTCTTTCATCCCCAAGCTGCTCTTCCATTTTTGAAAAATCTATGCTTCGTTTATCCATACGTGCCGGAGTACCCGTTTTAAATCTTCTCATCTCTATACCAAAACGTTTTAAACAGTCGGTTAAAAATGTAGCAGCCTGTAACCCGTTTGGTCCGGTATAAGTTATGGATTCACCACACAGACATCTGGCATTTAAGTATGTACCAGTGCACAGCACTACCGCTTTACATTCATAAATTGTCCCGGTAAAAATCTTTACAGCCGCGATTTCCAGTTGTTCATTTTTTCTATCATAAGGCAAAAGATTGTTGTTTTCATCCAGATGTTCTAAATCCTCTTTTGTAAACAAATCCACAACCTCTGCCTGTTTGATGGTAAGATGCTCCTGATTTTCCAGAACCATTCTCATCTGTCTTGTATATTCCATTTTATCTGCCTGTGCACGTAACGAATGAACGGCAGGACCCTTAGACACATTTAGCATTTTAGACTGTATAAATGTTTTATCTATATTTTTTCCCATTTCTCCCCCCAGGGCATCTATCTCACGAACCAGATGTCCCTTAGAAGTTCCTCCAATATTGGGATTGCATGGCATCAAAGCAATACTATCCACACTTACTGTAAAAATAACAGTTTCTAACCCCATTCTTGCACAGGCTAATGCTGCTTCACAGCCGGCATGTCCGGCTCCAACCACGCACACATCCACTTTTTCCCTAATTTGATTCATAAAAATCCTTTCCGAAAATTAATATATTTTTATTTATTTTCCCATACAGAATTTAGAAAATATTTCATTAACAAGGTCTTCTCCAACCTCTTCACCAATTAAATATCCCAAAGAAGAATAAGCTCCCATTAAATCAATGGAAAGAAAATCTTCCGGCATATTATCCTCTATACTTTTCTTTACCATAAGTAAACTATCCAAAGCATCCTTCACAGCTTCCTTTTGACGAATGTTGGTCAACATAACTTCATCATTCATCATAATTTCACCATTGAAAAACATTTCTTTTATCGCATTCTCTAATTCTTCTATTCCGATATTTTCTTTTGTCGAAGTTTTAAGGATTCGAATATTATCCTCAAACTCATGAAACTTAACATCATAAATATCATTGTGAAAATCAGAATATTCATTACTTTCTATCATATCCACAGTTTTGTGGAGACCGGAGATTATATCATTCTCATCTACAACACTTACTAAATCAGATTTATTCATTAAAACAATTACTTTTTTATTTCTGATTAGATTAATTATTTGTCTGTCGTTTTTATCCAGGGGAACAGAAGAATCTACCACATAAATAATCAAATCCGCTTCATTTGCCACCTCTTTTGCCTTTTGGACTCCTATTTTTTCCACAATATCTTCTGTGGAACGAATCCCGGCAGTATCTATAATATTAAGACCAATTCCTGACAGTCTGATGCTTTCCTGAATGGTATCTCTTGTAGTACCTGCAATATCAGTTACAATTGCCTTTTCCTCACCTGTAAGCCTGTTTAAAAGAGATGATTTTCCGGCATTCGGTTTTCCCACAATTACCGTATTAATCCCTTCTTTTAACATCTTTCCATTATCCGCAGTTTCATATAATCTTTTTATTTTGTCTATTAAAGTATTATTTTTCTTATTTAATCTGTCATGATATCCATCAAGACTGATATGCTCCGGGTCATCCAGGGCAGATTCAATAAAAGCAATCTCATAAAGAATTTCTTCCCGCAGATTTTTAACCAGGTTGTATAAATCACCTCTCATCTGTTTTACGGAAGATTTCAGTGCAAAATCATTTTTTGCCGAAATCGTATCCATAACAGCTTCCGCCTTTGACAAGTCAATTCTTCCATTTAAGAATGCCCTTTTGGTAAATTCACCGGGATTTGCTGTTCTTGCCCCATTTTTTAATACAAGCTCCAGAACCTTGTTAGTAATGAGAACTCCCCCATGACAGTTGATTTCTACCGTATCTTCTGTCGTATAACTTTTTGGTGCCTTAAAAACAGAAACCATAACTTCATCGATGAATTCATCACCATCATAAATATAACCATAATGAATCGTATGACTTTCATAATCCAGAATACTTTTTCCACGCGGACTTTGAAAGATTTTATTTACAATTTCAAAAGCCTTATCACCGCTGACCCTGATAATACTGATTCCCGAATTATTTAAAGCTGTTGCAATCGCAGCTATTGTTTCTGTTTCAAAATTCATATCTATTCTCCCATCATATAACGAAAACAATTAATCAGATTAATTTTACCCATTCTATAAAAAAAAGTAAACAGCTTTTATCAATACAAACAAAAAAATAAAAAAACACATAAAAAAAGACCGTCACATTAAGATTCACTTTCCTGTTTTCTTAATGTGACAGTCCCTTAAAGCTTTAATTACCAAAGACAGTATTATCTTTTTAATGTAACTACAACACGACGGAACGGTTCATCACCTTCTGAATGAGTTGTAACAAATCTGTCATTCTGTAAAGCACTGTGAATGATTCTTCTTTCATAAGGATTCAT
>CAZDAT010000127.1:0-5661 GCA_964503695.1 uncultured Lachnospiraceae bacterium | reverse complement strand
TAGAATAGATAACTTCTACATTTGGTCCTTCAATGGCTTCTTTAATGTCCGTAACCTCTTCCGGTCGTTCATCAATCAGAAGAATAATCAGATGGGTATCTGGATTATTCTGTTTTACGGATTTTGCCACTTCTTTTAAAAGTGTTGTTTTACCTGCTTTTGGCGGTGATACTATCATACCTCGCTGTCCCTTACCGATAGGACTCATCAAATCCATGATTCTCATGGCTACGGATGATCCCGGTGTTTCCAGTCGCATCCTCTCATCCGGGAAAATAGGGGTCATGTCTTCAAAATTACAGCGTTTTGCGGCTTCATCCGGCAAATAGCCGTTGATTTTCTTTACATATAATAAAGCACTGAATTTTTCATTTTCTTTTTTGATTCTTGTATTTCCGGTTACAATGTCTCCGGTTTTCATGTTAAAGCGGCGTATCTGACTCGGGGCAACGTACACATCATTGTCTCCCGGAAGGTAATTCTCACAACGGATAAATCCAAAGCCGTCCGGCATAACCTCCAGAATACCGCTGGCGGTAATTCCGCTGTCTAATTCAACCGGGAAATCTGCCGGGATTCTTTTTACCGGTCTTTCCCCTTCTTCCTGGTTCTCCTGGGAATATCTTCTTACAGGTTCCTCCTTTCCTGCATTTTCGCTTTTTCCTGCCTTAGAGGCATTTTCTTTTTCATCCAGTTCCAGCATTGCTTCTACAATCTCACTTTTTTTCATTGCAGAGGTTCCCTTAATTCCTCTTGTTCTTGCAATGGATTTTAAATCTGTCAATGCCAAAGATTCATACTTTTCTCTCATTTTCTTCTCCTGTTTTCTTAGACTAAAATATGTATTGTGACAAAACTAATTTGTAAATTGGGAATCTTGATACGATTGTATCTTACGTATAACTGTAATGTATCTTTTGAGTTGCCGCTAAAAAACACAATATTGAATCATTACTTTTTGTATTATACACTATTTTTTTTAAAATAGAAAGTGCTTGCTAAGAATTTTTAATTAAGTTATCATAAATAAGTTGCTGTTTGCCAAAAACACTACTATTTTTACTAAAAATATGATTAAAAAGGAAGTAAAAAATGCCGCCTTCATTCTGGTTAGAACGTCCTTACTATTCCCTGGACGCTTATTGTAAAAATAAATATGGAACAAAGGTCTATAAAATTGCCCTGGATGCAGGTCTTACCTGCCCGAACCGCGATGGTACGCTTGGAAACAGGGGCTGTATCTTCTGCAGTGCGGGTGGAAGCGGTGATTTTGCCGTAAAGCCCTGTTCTTCTGTTGCCGAGCAGCTAAAAGAAGGTCGTGCCATGTTTGGGAAAAAGAAAACCGGGAATCTTTTTATTGCTTATTTCCAGGCATATACCAATACCTACGGTGACATTAAATATCTTGCCGAAATTTATGAGGAAGCCCTAAAGCAGCCGGAAATCGTCGGTATATCCATTGCCACAAGACCGGATTGTCTGCCGGAAGAAATTCTTGTATTACTGGACAGCCTGCAAAAAAAATATCCCGCCAAAGATATCTGGGTGGAGCTGGGGCTGCAGACCATTCATGAATCCACCGCCGCCTATATCCGGCGCGGATATAAGCTGGAGGTTTTTGATACCGCGGTTGCCGCTTTAAAAGCCCGTAACATTCCGGTAATCGTTCATATTATTCTGGGTCTTCCGGGAGAAAATAAGCAGATGGTACTCCAGACCATCCATTATCTGAACCGCCTGCCTGTTTTCGGTATCAAGCTTCAGCTGCTGCACGTACTGAAAAATACCGACTTGGCAGATGATTACCTTGCAGGTAAATTTGAAACCTTATCCAAAGAAGAATATATGGATTTACTGATTACCTGCTTAAAACAGCTTTCTCCCGACATTGTTATCCACAGACTTACCGGAGACGGTCCGAAGGATTTACTGATTGCACCGCTCTGGAGTCTGTATAAACGTGACTTTTTTAATACTTTGCACCGGCATTTAAAACAGACCGGCGAATATCAGGGACAGGATTTTATTTCCTGAATTTCCCAAAACACAACGATAAAACAGGAGGAAAATATGGATTTTATTACTTCTCAGGAATCCCTGACACTTTATAAGTTAATTGTACTGTATATGCTGGATAAGGTTGCCTTTCCCCTTACCCAGTCACAAATCAGCGAATTTATTTTAAACAAAGGCTACACCAACTACCTTACCCTGCAGCAGGTCATCAGCGAGCTTGTGGAAAATAATTTAATCACTGCCCATACTACCTTAAACCGTACCCAGCTTACCATTACCAAAGAAGGAAAAGACACTCTGGGATATTTTAAGGGCCGTATCAGTGATGCCATCAAAAAAGAAATCATGGATTATTTTAAGGAAAATTCGCTGGAACTCAAAAACGAGGTTTCCGTAATCTCTAATTATTATAAAACCGTAAATGGGGAATACGAAGCTGTTTTAAATGCCAAAGACGGAAATGCCACTCTGGTGGAAATCAAGCTTTCCGTTCCCACACCGCAGATTGCCGCATCCATCTGTGACAACTGGAGTAAAAAAAACCAGGAAGTTTACCAGATGCTTACCAGAATGCTGTTTTAAAACTTATCATGGGGCTGTCGCACTAAGATTTAATTATAAAAAAGAACAGCATTATATATAAATAAAACTTCATTTCACTACGTTCAAAAGTCGTTTTATTTATATATAATGCTGATTTTCAAAAATTAATTTTCTTAGTGCGACAGTCTCATGACACTGCTTACTAGACTTCGGTCTGCTCTTTCGCCTCTTTTTTTATCTTTTGCATATGCTCTTTAATCTTTGCCTCATATCCGTTTCCATCCGGTTTATAAAATTCTTTTCCGCTAAGTTCATAGGGAAGATACTGTTGTTTTACATAATGATTTTTATAATCATGAGCATATTTATACCCGATCCCGTGTCCCAATTTTGAAGCTCCTTTATAATGTGCATCCTGCAAATGTGCAGGTATTTTTAAATCTCCTGTTTTTTTCACTTCTTCCATGGCATCAAAAATTCCCAAAGCGGCATTGCTTTTTGGTGCCGTTGCCACATACGTTACCGCCTGGGAAAGAATAATCTGTGCTTCCGGCATCCCGATTCTTTCTACGGCAAGAGAAGCGGCAACTGCCACCTGCAAAGCCTGCGGGTCCGCATTTCCCACGTCTTCTGAGGCACAAATCATAATCCGCCTTGCAATAAACGTGACACTTTCCCCTGCATAAAGCATTTTCGCCAAATAGTAAAGTGCCGCATCCGGATCTGAGCCCCGCATACTCTTAATAAATGCCGAAATGGTATCATAATGGTTGTCACCACTTTTGTCATATCTGACTTTTCTTTTCTGAATACACTCACTTACCACTTCCAGGGTCAAATGTATTTTTCCGTCTTCCCCTCTTTCTGTCGTCATAATTCCCAGCTCCACCGCATTCAGTGCATGTCTGGCATCACCCCCTGCAATCTCCGCAAGAAATTCCAGTGCTTCCTCCTCTATGACAGCCTCATAAGAGCCCATCCCTTTTTCCTTATCGTAGACTGCCCTTTGAATCAAGGTTTTAATGTGCTCCGGCTCCAGCGGCTTTAATTCAAAAATTGCCGAACGGGAAAGCAGGGCACCATTGACCTCAAAATAAGGATTTTCCGTAGTAGCACCAATCAGGACAATGGTTCCGTCTTCTACAAAGGGCAGTAAATAATCCTGCTGTCCTTTATTGAATCTGTGAATTTCATCAATGAAAAGGATGGTCTTTTTTCCATACATTCCCTGATTGTCTTTTGCCTTCTGAATCACCTCTTCCATATCCTTTTTTCCCGCAACCGTAGCATTAATCTGGACAAATTCAGAACTGGTGGTTTTGGCAATCACCTTTGCCAGTGTGGTTTTTCCGGTTCCGGGAGGTCCGTAAAAAATCAGGGAACTGACTTTATCGGCTTTGATGGCACGATACAACAGCTTATCTTTTCCGATAATATGCTCCTGCCCTACTACCTCCTCCAGGGTCTCCGGGCGGAGTCTTGCGGCTAAGGGTGACTCTTTTTCTTTGTTATTTTCTCTCATGTATTCAAATAAATCCATTTTTTGTTTTCTGCCTTTCTGCTTTTATCCGCATTTTCTTTTCTTTAATATTTTTTACCGCTTTTTCTTCGACTAGTGAATATTTTACCATATTTTTTAGTATTTGACCTAGTTTTTTATTTTACATTTTGTTATACTGTTTATAGGTTAAATTACACATTTAACAATTCTAAAACGGAGGTGTAGACCAATGAGCAAAAAATATGTATATCTTTTTACAGAAGGTAACAAAGACATGCGTGAGATTCTTGGTGGCAAAGGTGCCAACCTTGCAGAAATGACCAATGCAGGTATGCCGGTTCCCCAGGGATTCACAATCAGTACAGAGGCCTGTACACAGTATTACAATGACGGACGCCAGATTAACGAAGAAATCATGAATCAGATTTATGAATACATCGGAAAAATGGAAGAAATCGTAGGAAAGAAATTCGGTGATGTGGAAAATCCGCTTTTAGTATCCGTTCGTTCCGGTTCCCGTGCATCCATGCCGGGTATGATGGACACCATTTTGAACTTAGGTTTAAATGACGAAGCAGTGGAAGGACTGGCTAAATTAACAGGAAATCCACGTTTTGCCTATGACAGCTACCGTCGTTTCGTTCAGATGTTCTCAGACGTTGTTATGGAAATGTCTAAGAGTGATTTTGAAAAAATCATCGATGAAATGAAAGAAGCCAAGGGCGTAAAGCTTGACGTGGAATTAGATGCCGAAGATTTAAAATCCCTGGTACATAAATTCAAAGCTTTATATAAAGAAAAAATGGGAAGTGACTTCCCTACAGACCCGAAGGTACAGTTAATCGAAGCCGTAAAAGCGGTTTTCCGTTCCTGGGACAATCCCCGTGCCAACGTATACCGTCGTATGAACGAGATTCCTTACGACTGGGGTACTGCTGTTAACGTACAGGCAATGGCATTCGGTAACTCCGGTGACAATTCCGGTACCGGTGTAGCTTTCACCAGAGACCCTTCCACCGGAGAGAACAAGCTTATGGGTGAATACTTAATCAATGCACAGGGTGAAGACGTTGTTGCAGGTATTCGTACTCCCTCTCCCATCAGTCACTTAAAAGACCAGATGCCGGAGGTTTACGAACAGTTTGTAGACATTGCTTCCAAGCTGGAAAAACATTATCGTGATATGCAGGATATGGAATTTACCATCGAAAACGGTAAATTATATATGTTACAGACACGTAACGGTAAACGTACTGCACAGGCGGCATTAAAAATTGCCGTTGATTTGGTAGATGAAGGAATGATTACTGAAGAAGAAGCTGTTCTTCGTGTAGAACCCCAGCAGTTAGACAGCTTATTGCATCCCCAGTTTGATGCCGCTGCCTTAAAAGCTGCTACTCCTATCGGAAAAGGTCTTCCTGCTTCTCCTGGTGCAGCCTGCGGACAGGTTGTATTTACCGCTGAAGATGCAAAGAAGGTAGTTGAAGATGGTACTATGCCTAAAGTTGTTCTGGTACGTCTTGAAACCAGCCCGGAAGATATTGAAGGTATGGTAGCTGCACAGGGTATCTTAACCGTTCGTGGTGGTATGACAAGCCATG
>CAZDAT010000126.1:0-5755 GCA_964503695.1 uncultured Lachnospiraceae bacterium | reverse complement strand
CCGGAATTTATCGGTCGTCTTCCTGTTATTTACACCTTACAGGGGCTTACAAAGGAAATGCTGATTAAGATTTTAAAAGAGCCTAAAAATGCCATTTTAAAACAGTATCAGAAATTATTGGAGCTTGACGAGGTAAAACTGGAATTTGATGACAGTGCCCTGGAAGCCATTGCCGAAAAAGCCCTGGAGCAGGATACCGGAGCCAGAGCCTTAAGAGCCATCATCGAGGAATTTATGCTGGATATTATGTACGAAATTCCAAAGGATGATAATATCGGTCAGGTAACCATTACCAGAGCCTACATTGAAGGCACGGGAGGACCCGTAATTGATATCCGAAATAATACCGTGGGGATAGAAGAAAGAAAAACCTTAAATGAAATCCCGATATAGAATTTTAAAATAAATAAGGGGCTGTTGCATTAAGATTTAATTATTAAAAGTTAATTTTCTTAATGCAGCAGCCTCTTGTTTATGTTTATGGAACGGATATTTTTTAACTGCATATTTTAATTGAAAGGTATGTGATGGGATAATTGCCAGGTTTGTGATATAAAAGTTAATTTTGCAGGATTTTCATAACTGTAACAAAAGTGCTTCGGCAGGGACCGGTACTTAGTGCCTGTATTTTAGGCACTTATGTACCGCTGTCACCTGTCGGCAGCGAGAGCGTGCTTTTGTTGCAATTATGAAAATTCTGCAATAAATATATTTTAAGCTTGGCAATTATCCGATAATTGGGGGATGAGTATGCCGATTTCCTGCGGGGAGAGAATTTTATCACAAAGATATGCGGACTGGATTATTGATTTTGAACTGACCGGGGATTTGTTAGAAATGGATGAAGAAAATCCGAATTTCTGTTACCGGCAGGTAGACCGGAACCTGGGGCTGGTATTTACCGAAAGAAACAATACAGACCCCATAGGATTATTGAATTACTCCTATCAGCAGATTCCAAATTTGTTTGGATTACAGGAAATTGTGACAGAATCGGTAGGAAATGTATTCAATCCGCAGCCTCTGATAAGCAGTGGAATTTTACAACTGCAAAGGGAACCTTTAAATTTAACCGGAAGAGGAACGATTATTGCGTTTTTAGATACGGGAATCGATTATCGCAATCCTATTTTTCGAAATGCCGATGGAAGCAGCCGGATTCTGGCTATCTGGGACCAGACCATACAGGAGGGCGAGCCGCCGGAGGGATTTGATTATGGTACACAATATTCAAGGGAAAGAATCAATGAAGCCCTGCAAAGTGACAATCCCCTGGCTCTCGTGCCCTCGGTGGATGATAACGGACATGGAACCATGGTGGCAAGTGTGGCGGCAGGCAGCAGGCTTGCAGAGGGCAGTCTGTTTACAGGAGCGGCACCGGAAGCCGATATTCTGGTCATAAAGCTGAAGAACTGCAAGAATTATTTAAGAGAGTATTATCTGATACCGGAAGAAGTGACGGCATATCAGTCTACGGATATCATTATGGCACTGGAATATGCCGACAGCTTTGCCAGAAGCTTCTACAGACCGGTGATTTTCTGCATTGCATTAAGTAGCAGTTATGGAAGCCATAACGGAACCTCTCCTCTCAGTAACTACATGAACCGGCTGGCACAAAACCGTAGCCGCATCTTTGTGGTGGGAGGAGGAAACGAAGGAAATGCGGCACACCATTACGAGGGAGATTTAAGTCCCGGAGGGAGGGAGACAGGGCAACAAAGCGAAGAAATCGAAATACGTGTGGGAGAGGGGGAAAGAGGGTTTTTAACAGAAATCTGGGGAAAATCCCCGAATATTTACACTCTTGCCATTCGTTCCCCGGGCGGGGAAGAAATTCAAAATACAGGGGTAAGAATTGACCGGGGGATTGAATATACCTTTGTATATGAAAGAACCGATATAACCTTAAGCTATGCTTTAGTGGAAGGCGGAAGCGGAGATGAACTGATTACCCTCCGGTTTCAGAATCCGACACCGGGAATCTGGACTCTGATATTACGCATGGAAAGCGGTATTCCCAATGCCAATTTTCATGTATGGCTTCCCATATCCCAGTTCTTAAGCGGGGAAACTTATTTTTTAAAACCAAGCCCCAATGTGACACTGACGCTTCCCTCTTTTGCAGAAAATGTCATTGCCGTCTCTGCCTATTCAGTTTCAAGCAACAGTATCTATATAAGAAGCGGAAGAGGCTTTTCCAGGGGCAGTGAAATCAAACCCGATTTGGCGGCACCAGGCGTCAATATTTCTGCCCTGCAACGAGCCGTAAGAGACGAAATCAGAATCAACAATGTAACGGGCTCTGCCCTTGCAGCCGCCTTAACCGCAGGTGGGGTGGCAGATTTTATGCAATGGGCGGTTACGGACAAAAATGCCAATTATTTAAAAAGCTCGGAAGTCAGAAATTACCTTATCCGTGGGGCAGTGCGTGACAGTAACCTGACCTATCCCAACCGGCTGTGGGGCTATGGAAAGCTGTCCATACAGGGAGTATTTGATTCTCTGGCAGGATTGTAGGAAATCTTTTATTTTTTTTGTCTGAGTGTTTTCTTTTCCGGCTGTGCCTTAAAGGTAGGATAGCGGAAAAGCAAGGTTTTTAAGGCATCCGGGTGAAAAGGAAACAGGGGCCAGAAATAGCTTTTCTTCGGGAAAGCGGGTGTGGTAATGACAGAAAGAAAAATAAGGAACAGCCCTGCAAAAAAGCCGTATTTTGGAAAAAATCCGGTCAGTAAAATCAGAAACAGGCGATACATTTTTACCGCATCTGACAATTCTATGCTGGAAATTCCAAGGGAAGAGAGCATGGTTGCGGCACCATAAAAAATAACCTCTTCATTGGTCCAGTGTAAAGTTACTGCCATGTCTCCGAGTAAAAGCCCCCCGACAATGGCAAGGGCACCGGAAAAGGCATCGGCAGAATGGGCAGAGGCATATTTGAATAAATCCAGGCCCAATTCCACAAAGAGAATATAGACAAAGAGTGCCGCCCCATTGACACCAGCCGGAATGGCAGGCTGTAAAACGGCAGGAAGCCAGTGAGGATTCTGGCAAAACAGCAAAAATAAGGGCATTAAAAATAAACTGATGAAAAGACAGATAAGACGCACAAAGCGGGTATAGGTTCCTACCAGCGGACTCTTATAATAATCTTCCGGTGTCTGGGTAAATTGAAATATATTACAGGGCAGTACGCAGGCAAAGGGCGAATTATCTGCCAGTAAAAGAAGATACCCTTCTGCAAGATAACTACAGGCAACATCCGGCCGCTGGGTTAAAAAGGCATTAGGCATGGGATGAAAAAAAGATTTTTTTAATAAAAGCTCTTTTAAACTTTGCATTCCCATGGTAAGGGCACTGGTATCAAGCAAGGAAAGCTTCTTCTGCACTTCCTCTACCAGACCAGCATCACAGTACCCTTCCAGATAGACCAGGGAAGTATCTGTCTGGCTGAGAGAGCCGATTTTTTGCAAGTGAAAAATCAGACTTTCAGAACGAAGCCTTCGGCGAATCAGGTTGCAGTTGGTTAAAAGATTTTCAGTGAAGCCGTCTTTTGCCCCCTGGATGACTTTTTCCGTTTCCGGTTCCTCTGTGCCTCTGACGGGATATTCCCTGGCATCAATAATTAATCCCTGGGAAAAGCCGTCAATTAATAAAAGGCAGGGTCCGCCAAGAAGGGCAGATATCATTTCTTTCGGGGAAGACGAAAAAGTAATCTGTGCATAGAAAAACTGGTCTTTTACAAACTGGGGAAGAACGGAAGAGTTTTCCTTTGCTTTTTTCTGAAAATCGGAAGCATGAAAGTCTTTAAAGAGGTCCTGAACGACTTTTAAATCACATAATCCGTTGATGGCAATAAAATAGCAGGGAACAGAACCTAAGGATATCTCTCTTGTCAGATAATCAAAGCTTTTATCCAGGGGAAGGACAGAGTGAAAAAAATGAATGTTTTCTTGCAAAATGGGACTTAATGTTTTCTTAGTCATGTAAGCAACACCTCCTGCTTTTTTACAGCACAAAATTTCTTTGTGTATAGTGTTGCTTTTCTTTGTGAAAAATATACGTTAAGTTCCTTTTTTACATCTGCCGTATCTTTAGGAAAGCCGTAGTGCGACGATGAGGGCACCAATCATAATACAGAAATCGGAAAGGTTAAATACAATCCGGTTCAAGCGGGGAAAGGGCGAGCAGAAGGAAAAATAATCGACTACATAATCCCTGTGTAGGCGGTCATAAGTGTTGCTGAAAGCCCCGCCTAAAAGAAACGAAAGCCCCAGCTTTAACAGATGATTCCCCTTCTGAAATAACGTTGCCAGAAGAAAAAGAAAAATGAGTACGGTAAAAAGGATGGAGATAAGGTGAAGCAGTTTTTTCTTTTTCTCTAAAATATTTAAAAAGGCACCATGATTGTGGTATTTCCGGATGCGGATTTTGTCCTTTAAAATCAGTTTCCGGGTGGAGGCATTGTAGTGGGCTTCTATATGGTTTTTGAGTTTCCATTCGCCTAAAAAGATGATAAGTGCAATAAAAATATAAAACAAGCCGGTTTCTCCTTTTCAGATAATTGTAAAGCTTATAGTTATTAAAATCGTGCAAAACAACTTTAGATTTTCTCATTTAATCTTGTTATTTATATGTGACCGCCCCATAAGAATTAATAGCTAATATTATGCTGCATTAATAATTGTTTTAAATTTGAATTTTCTGAAAGCAAAAAACGATTGTCCTCTGTCAATTTATCAATCTGCGGCTGATAAAATTGCTTTTCCTGCTCTCTGGTTTTTTCCATGATTTCTTCAGAACTTGTACCAAAATAGTTTAAAAGACCTTCACATACCATAAATTGTTCTCCTTTTCTGTGTGCATAAAAAAATTGGTTCATATAAGCTGTGTGTAGTTTATTGTTCTTGTTTTGTTCATAATCCTTTGCAAGTGTATCTACGAGCTTCAAATCACTTAACTGCTGGTTAAGGCAATGCAGATACAGGGAATCCTCCGGTGAAAGCTCCGGTATTACCAAAACCTGTGTTAAGTACATCTCGTTTTCTATATAATACACTCCGGGAAATGGATTTGCAATAGTTTTGTGGCAATCTTTCGTTAAATGTTTAAAAAGATTTTTAGGATAGTGGAAAGCAGGAAAGGTTAGGGTAATATCCCTTCGGTCTATGGAATTATGTCCGGCATGGGAATTTATGTAATATCCTGCGTGTCCGTTGGTTTTGTAATAGGCATCTTGGGAAAGGGAGGAACCCAGTCCCTTATATTCGAAGATGTTATGTGTGCGAAAGATAGTGGATAGTGTGTAGTGGTGAGATTTAATGGATATGTGATAGAAACAAGTGAGTGATTGTGGTATTATGTTAGTGAGATAAATAGGAATTTGTGAGGAAATTAATGGCAATGGAATATATGGGAGATGAATCTTACTGGAATCATAAATTTAAAAATAGACTGGAAGAACTTTTGCAACCAGAAGAACTGTTACTGAAAGACATAGAGTTATTTCGGTTTGGCAAATTTGGATTGGAATTAGCATGTGGGGATGGAAGAAATGTAATTCCGTTAGCCAAGAGAGGATGTGCTATGACGGGAGTGGATTTTTCTATAATTGCAGTAGAAAGACTTAAACGATTTTTGGTGGAACACTCAGTTTCTGTTGAGATTTTTCAAATGGATTTGTCTAAAAGAGTTTTCCTGGAAAACCTATCTAAATTTGATTTTATAGTTATCAATCATTATAGGTTATGTCCAG
>CAZDAT010000125.1:0-5763 GCA_964503695.1 uncultured Lachnospiraceae bacterium | reverse complement strand
GATATTACCGGTTCCATCGTGGCACAGGCGGTTCATGCGGATGTCTATGAAAACTGGACAGATGTTTCCGGATTTTTAATCGTTGACCCCAGAATCATCAAAGACCCTGTAGGAATTGAAACCATTACATACAGGGAGCTTCGGGAGCTTGCTTATATGGGAGCAAGTGTCCTGCATGAGGATGCGATTTTCCCGGTCAGAAAAGAAGGGATTCCGATTAATATCAGAAATACCAACGCACCGGAAGATAATGGAACATGGATTGTGGAAAGTACCTGCCAGAAGTCAAAGTATATTATTACCGGAATTGCAGGAAAAAAAGGATTTTGTTCCATTAACATAGAAAAAGACATGATGAATTCGGAAATCGGTTTTGGAAGAAAGATTCTGAATGTTTTTGAAGATAACGGAATTTCTTTTGAACATGTTCCTTCCGGAATTGATACCATGACCGTATTTGTCCATCAGGACGAATTTATGGATAAGGAACAGCAGGTGGTTACGGGAATCCACAGACTGGCAAACCCGGATATGATTGATATTGAGGCAGACCTGGCACTGATTGCGGTGGTAGGGCGTGGAATGAAATCCACGAGGGGAACCGCAGGAAGAATCTTTTCCGCCCTTGCACATGCAAAGGTAAATGTAAAAATGATTGACCAGGGTTCCAGTGAGCTGAATATTATTATCGGTGTCAAGAATGAAGATTTTGAAACTGCCATTGAAGCAATTTATAATATATTTGTAGTAGCAAGTCTTTAATCTGTAAGTACAGTTGCTAAGCGGGTATCGAAAAACAAGACAGATACTCGCTTAAAATTTATCATCTTAATTTATAAGGAAAGGTACAAAAGTGACATGAATGCAAATGACATGGAAATAGAAGTTTTAAGTGATGAAGAAAGGCGGGAGCTTCGAAGGGAAAGAAGAATCCGGAATCAGAGACTTGCCTTTGCGGGACTTATCATAGCCATTATTTTATTAACAGCAGGTGTGATTGGTGGTGTTTTTGCGGTACAGAAGATGCTTAATGAAAGACAGCAGATGGAAGAGGAAGTAATCGAAGAACTGCCGCAGGAGGACATGGAAGAGGTTTCCCGGATACCGGATGAAGAAATGAACACAGGGGAAACGGCGGAAGAAATGTTAGATGATGTAGTAGATTCTGTGATTTTGGAGATGAGTCTGGAGGAAAAAGTGGCAGGACTGTTTCTGGTAACTCCGGAAGGAATTACGGGGGTAGACACTGCTGTACAGGCAGGGGATGGAACCAAAACGGCTTTGGAAAAGTATCCGGTAGGAGGAATGATTTATTTTAAGAAAAATATTCAGTCAGAAGAACAGATTAAAACCATGATTGAAAATACGCTTTCCTATAGTAAATATCCCATGTTTATAGCGGTGGATGAAGAGGGCGGACAGGTTTCCAGAGTGGCGGATGCCTTAAAGCTTGAGAATGTAGGTGCCATGGCAGATATTGGAAGCACGGGAGATAGTATGAAAGCTTATGAAGCCATGCAGACTGTAGGCGGATATCTTGGCGGATATGGATTTAATCTGGATTTTGCTCCGGTGGCGGATGTATTAACCAATGAAAAGAATACCTCCATCGGAGACCGGGCTTTTGGCAGTGATGCGGCAGTTGTTTCCCAGATGGTAACAGCCGCAATGAATGGATTAAAAGAGACCGGTATCACTGCCTGCGTGAAGCATTTTCCGGGGCTTGGGGATGCCGCAGAAGATACCCATAACGGACTGGCAGTGGTGGATAAGTCTTTAGAAGAATTAAAGCAGACGGAGCTTGTTCCCTTTATGGCCGCCATTGAAAACGGTGCAGAAATGATTATGGTGGGACACGTATCTTTACCGCAGGTGACGGGAGATAATGTACCGGCATGTATGTCAAAGGAAGTGATTTCTGATTTGCTAAGGTCTGAACTTGGCTTTAACGGAGTGGTCATTACCGATGCCATGAATATGGGAGCAATCACAGAGTATTACGGTGCGGATGAAGCTGCCATCCGGGCCCTGAAGGCAGGAGCAGATATGATTCTGATGCCGGAAAACTTTGAAACAGCTTATGAAGGTGTGCTTGCGGCAGTAAATGACGGGACCATCAGTGAGGCCAGAATTAATGATTCCCTAAAAAGAATATTCAGAATTAAATATGCAGGGCGTGTAGAAGAATAACAGGAGAGTGGATAATTTTGTCTGTTTGTTACTGATAACTTTTACAATATAAAAAATCGGAGTCTGTGAAGCAAAAGCTGGCAGGCTCTTTTTTTATTTTTATGGGTTGACATATGGAACAGCTTTAAGTATAATACAACATGTGAACAGGTGCTCATATGTTCAAAGGTATAAATTGAAAATGAATGAAAAAGGGAGGTGTGGCTTGAAAAGAGATATTTCAAAAGAACATGCACAGGGGTGCGAAATATTACATCATCATGAACAGATGATAAAGATGGTATCGAAGGAAATGCCAAAGGAAGAAGATTTGTATGATTTGGCAGATTTTTTTAAGGTATTTGCGGATACTACAAGAATTAAGATTCTGTATGTATTACTGAAACAGGAAATGTGCGTATGTGACATTGCACAGACACTGGAAATGACCCAGTCTGCCATTTCCCATCAGTTAAGAATCTTAAAGCAGATGGATTTGGTGAAGAGTAAAAGAGAGGGAAAAACCGTATTTTATTCGCTGGCAGATAATCATATTGTAAGTATTTTGAGCCAGGGAATGGAGCATATTAATGAATAATTAAAAGAAGGAGGAGTGAATCCGGCAGGGGTTCACAAAAATAAACATGAGAAAAACATATATTTTAGAAGATTTGGATTGTGCACATTGTGCGGCACTGATTGAAGAAAAGGTTGGCAAACTGGATGGAGTGTCTAAGAGCAGTGTGACTTTACTGACACAGAAGCTGGTAGTGGAAGTGGAAGAGAATAAGGCGGATGGCTTATATAAGGAAATCAAGAAGATTGTAAAAAAATATGAACCGGATGTAGAAGTCATTGAAAAATAAAGGGAGCTTTTTTGTAAGAGAATCTGTAAAATAAAGGTGACTAGTATGACAAAAAAATTAAAAAAAAGATTAAAAAGAATCCTTTCCGGTGCTGTCCTTTTTTTACTGGCAGTCTGTGTGGAGAAGCTTGTGCCTTTAGAGGGGTTATATATTTTGCCGTTTTACCTTCTTGCGTATGCAGTTGTGGGAGGGGATGTAGTTAAAAAAGCGATAGGCAATATTTCTAAAGGGCGGATTTTTGATGAAAATTTTCTGATGTTAATTGCAACCATAGGTGCTTTTTTTGTGGGAGAATATCCGGAGGCTGTGGCGGTAATGCTGTTTTACCAGGTGGGAGAATGGTTTCAGTCGTTTGCAGTGAATGATTCCAGAAAATCCATTAAAGAGTTAATGAATATCCGGCCGGATTTTGCCGTTGTCTGCCGACAGGGAGAAGAAAGACAAGTGGACCCGGAGGAAGTAAATTTAGGAGAAATTATCCGGGTAAGACCGGGGGAAAGAGTTCCTTTAGACGGTAAAATCGTAAAAGGAAGCTGTAGCCTTGATACCATGGCACTGACCGGAGAGAGTGTACCAAGGGATGTGGTGTGCGGTGATGAAGTGATTAGCGGATGCATCAATTTAAACAGTGTGATAGAGGTGGAAGTAACCAGGGCATTTGAAGAATCCACAGTAACCAAAATCTTAAATCTGGTAGAAAATGCATCCTCACAGAAAGCGGTAACAGAGCAGTTTATTACCAGATTTGCAAGAGTGTATACTCCGGTTGTGGTAATACTTGCCGCCGCACTTGCGATAATTCCCACACTCCTTACCGGTAACTTTAATGTATGGCTTTACCGGGCATTAAGTTTTCTGGTGATTTCCTGTCCGTGTGCCTTGGTAATCAGTGTACCATTAAGCTTCTTTGGAGGAATCGGAGGTGCCAGCAGGGCAGGGATTCTGATTAAGGGCAGTAACTATCTGGAAATTCTGGCACAGGCAGAGACTGTGGTTATGGATAAAACCGGAACATTGACCAAGGGAAGCTTTGAAGTGTCGGAAATTTTCTGTAAAGATGATATCGTTTCCAAAGAGAAGCTGCTGGAGTATGCCGCTTATGCAGAAAGCTTTTCCAATCATCCAATATCACTATCCTTGCAAAAGGCTTATGGAAAAGAGATTGTAAAAGAAGAAATTCTAAATTCCGAAGAAAAAGCCGGAATGGGTGTGGTTACAAAATTAAAAGACACCACAATTTATGCCGGAAATGAAAAATTAATGATGTGGCTTGCCAAAAGCAATACGATTTTTAATATTGCAGATTCCAGAAAGGAAGCTTCTTATAAAGACTATTTTGAAAAAATTGATAAAGTCGGAACCATTTGCCATATTGCGGTAAAAAAAGAAGGGAAAGTGCAATATCTGGGATATCTTGTAATTTCTGATGAAATTAAAGAAGATGCCCTTCAGGCGATAGAAGGATTGAAAAGTGCAGGTATCAGACGGATTGTCATGCTTACGGGAGATGCAAAGAAAACGGCTGAAAAGGTTGCCGGGACTTTAAAAATAGAAGAATACCATGCAGAACTGTTTCCCGCAGATAAAGTAGAGATTACGGAACGGTTATTAGAGGAATGCGGGGAAAATAAGAAGCTTATTTTTGTCGGGGATGGAATTAACGATGCACCGGTTCTTGCCAGAGCCGACATCGGCATTGCCATGGGCGGACTGGGTTCTGATGCAGCCATTGAGGCTGCAGATGTGGTGATTATGAATGACCAGCCCTCCAAAATAGCCCTGGCCATGAAAATAAGCCGTAAAACACTGGGAATCGTCAAGCAAAATATTGTCTTTGCCATTGGAGTAAAAATTCTCGTGCTCATACTGGTTGCTTTCGGTGCGGCATCTATGTGGGCTGCGGTATTTGCCGATGTGGGCGTGGCGTTTATTGCTATTTTAAATGCCATGCGTGCAATGAAGATAGAGTGATGGAAGTGTTATGGTGTGAAAAGGGAGCTGTTGCTTTAAGATTTGAAAATTCATGTTCTTAATGCGACAGCTCTTTTTGCCTTTTTTAGCAAAGTTTCAAAAAAACTCTTGACAACCCCATTCCCCAGGTATATATTAAAACTAAAGTTAGCGACAACTAATGAAAAGTAGTTGCATAGTATTATAGTAAGCAGAATCGTTCTTCTTTGATATATCTGAAGAAATTTTACATCAAAGAGCAGAAAGAACAGATTGGAGAATGGTATGAATTTGGCAGAAGCAAATGTTGGAGAAGAATACATTGTAAAAAACATTGAAGCAGATGATGAAGAATTAATATCTTTTTTATTTTCCTTGGGATGCTACAGCGGAGAACCCATTACGGTTGTGTCCAGATTAAAAGGCGGTTGTGTGGTATCCGTTAAGGATGGCAGATATAATATAGATAACGAATTAGCCAGGGCAATTTTGGTATAAATACATAAAAAACAGATTGCCATCATAAAATGAAATAAAAATAAAAAGAAATTTTTTTACCCATGAGTTAGTTGTGACTAATAAATGTGAGAGGTGAAAAACAAAAGTAAGAGCAAAGCTGTAATATGACACAGCTCTGACATAGTAACGTTTCGGTAAAAGGAACGTTACCCAAGAAAGAAAAATTGATGCTGTATATTTTACAAATGAGAAAAAAGCAATCAGTTTGAGGAGGGAAAAAATGAGAATTGCATTAGCAGGAAATCCGAACAGTGGAAAA
>CAZDAT010000124.1:0-5786 GCA_964503695.1 uncultured Lachnospiraceae bacterium | reverse complement strand
CGACCTCCTGGTCCCAAACCAGGCGCTCTAGCCAAGCTGAGCCACACCCCGTTTCCTACGACTTACGTCGTGTCATTTCCTCAACACAAGACATAGTATATAACAACCTCAAAACAATGTCAACACCTTTTTTTATTTTTTTACAAATATTTTTTTAGTCTGATTCTCGGCATTCCTAAAACATCTGCCGCACCTTTATTTCATTTGAGACTGCTTAGTTCATCAGACGCATAATCATAGGCTTTGTACAGTTTTCCAGACTTTTATAAATAATTTATCCTGCATTCCACCTCATCATTTTCATTTACTTCCATCACAATATACGAATATTTTCTGCCCTCCTGTCTTGGATAAGACAGGCTTCCCGGATTCAGAACCAAAACCCCGTCTTCCTCTGCAATGACAGGTCTGTGGGTATGGCCATAAATTACCATGTCTGTTTTTCTTCTTTTCGCTTCCCTTACCAGATGCTGATATCCCATATTTACATAATAAGAATGTCCATGAGTGACCAGGGCTTTATACTTACCGATTTTTACAATCATTTCTTTGGGTAAATCAGAAAAAAAATCATTGTTTCCCTGCACAATCACTGTCTGGCATCCGGCAGCCTGTGAAATCAGATACTCACTGCCTTCCACGTCTCCGCAATGAATTACCATATCCATTTTTTCGCTTTTTTCCAAAAGCTCCAGATAGCCCTCGTTTCTTCCATGGGTGTCGCTGACAATCAGAATTTTCACTTAAACTTTCCTCACTACAACTGATATTTTTCTTTTATAATGTCTTTCATTTTACGCAGTGCCTTTCCTCTGTGGCTGATTTCATTCTTTTGTTTGGCAGAAAGCTCTGCTGTGGTACAGCCGTATTCCGGCACATAGAAAATAGGGTCATAGCCAAAACCATTTTCCCCTTTTTCTTCGTACCCTATCCGACCCTCTATTGTTCCTCTTACTACCTCTATAGTTCCGTCTGGAAAAGCCGCCGCCACGGCACATACAAAGCGTGCGGTTCTTTTTTCAGGCTCCACACCCTCCAGCTTTCTTATAAGTTCTTTATTTTTCACAGTATAGGAAACATCTTCTCCCATAAACCTGGCAGAATAAACTCCCGGTGCCTTATTAAGATAGTCGATTTCCAGTCCGGAATCATCAGCCAGTACAATTTCTTCACATTCCTTTGCGATTGCCATAGCTTTTATTCTGGCATTTTCTTCAAATGTTTTTCCATTTTCTTCTGCATCCATGCGGATTCCCGCTTCCTTTGCAGACAGGACTTCCAAATCCAAATCTTTTAAAATCTCCCGGATTTCCTTCATTTTATTCTCATTAGAAGTTGCAAATATGACTTTTTTTCTCATTCCTCTTTCAACTCTTTTCTTATACTTTGTATTCCCTGATAAATTCCTGCCGCAATTCGTTTCTGATACTCATTCTCTTTTAAAAGTCCGGCTTCCTCTTTATTGGTAAGAAATCCCATTTCCACACTGACTGCCGGAACCCTGACCATGGAAAGCAGGGGATATTTCCCCTCGGCATCTCCAAAAATCCCCAGGGCTTTTCCTTCGATTTCACTAACCAGACTCTTTTCTATCCGGTCCGCGATAAATGCATTGGTCATACCCGGGCGATAGAAATTGTCGTTATAGATAACGGCGGTTCCCAGGGTTCTCTCACTTTCCGGGTCCGCATTTACATGAAGGTCGATTACCATGTCAGGGCAGACCTCTTCAATCAGCTTCGCCCTGTTTTCATTAGAAATATCAATATCTTCTTCCCGAATCAGAAAAAAGCCGATTTCACCGTCTACAGATAATTTTTCTATATGTGCTCCCACTTCCAGTGTAATCTGCTTTTCCTGAACCTCATCCACCACATTTCCTTTGTTGTCTCCACCATGGGCAGCATTCACCAGAACGATAAAATCATACTTTTTTCTTTCTTCCAGAATCATCTGCGTCAGGGGCTTCAGATTTCCTTCCCCAATTAAATCATGTTCTTCCGTAATAACAACTGATTTATTCATGGAATAAACCGACATCACAAGAAAGCACAGGATTCCCAATATGCTCCCTGTTATAATTGCTATTTTCCACAGTTTTTCCATTATGATTTCGTCTCTCTCCTTGGAGGCTTCGGCCCGGCAAACTGCAAAAACCGCGTTTTCATCATACCGTTATATATTTTCCGGTTTTTATCTGCTTTTCTTCCCATATCCGCTTCTGCATTTTCATAAGCAGTAATCATATATAAGGACCAGCTGTCCAGGGCTCTACATCTTTCCCCAATGGTGGCATACAAAGGCTTCAGGTTCTCCTTTTCTTCCAGACGTTCCCCATAGGGCGGATTGGTAATAATAAAACCATATTTTTTCGGATGGCTTAAAGCCGCGACCTCCCTGGTCTGAAAATGGATTAAATGCTCCACTCCCGCAAGACGTGCATTCTCTCTGGCAATGGAAACCATACGGTCATCTGCATCATACCCCTGAATGTCCGTTTTCACCTTCAAATCCACCAGGTCCCCTGCTTCATCCATGCAGTCATACCATTCTTTTCTTGGAATCAGATTTTTCCAGTTTTCTGCCAGAAAGCTCCGGTTCATTCCCGGTGCCATATTGGCAGCCATCATCGCTGCTTCAATGGGAAATGTACCGCTGCCGCAAAAAGGGTCTACCAGAATCCGGTCCTGCTTCCAGGGGGTAAGCATAATCAGGGCTGCTGCCAGATTTTCCGCAATAGGTGCCTTGGCAGTCAACTTACGATACCCTCTTTTATGCAGGGAATCCCCGGTCGTATCTAATCCGATGGTCACCTCATCCTTCATCAGAAAGACCCTTAACGGATAACTGGCTCCGGTTTCCTCAAACCATGAAATATGGTAAACCTCTTTCAGACGTTCTACCATGGCTTTTTTCATAATTGACTGAATGTCTGACGGACTGAAAAGCTTACTCTTTACACTGGCGGCTTTTGCCACCCAGAATTTTCCGTCTCTGGCAATATACTCTTCCCAGGGCAGCTTTTTGGTCTCATCAAACAATTCCTCAAACGTAGTGGCGTAAAAGCTTCCAACTTTAATTAATATTCTTTCTGCGGTACGCAGGAAAATATTCGCTCTGCAAACGGCCTCCTCATCTCCTATAAAGGTCACTCTTCCGTCCTCTACTTTGCTGACTTCGTATCCCAAATCAATAATTTCTTTTTTTAACACTGCTTCCAGTCCAAAATGACAGGGTGCAATCAATTCAAATTTTCTCATACACTTATATTACAAAAAAAGGATAGGTCTGTCAAAACCTATCCTTCGATATTTACATTTTTTATTAATACAAAGAAGAAAAACACTTAATAGTTATCCTCTTCTTTATCTTTGCAGTTGCTTCCTGATTTATTACTGCTGCTGTTTTTCATGTTGGAACCACTGTTCATGGCATTTTTGTTCTGGGATTTGTTAGTGGAATTTGTTCCCTGGTTTTTTGTTTCATTTTTGGATTCATTGTATGCATTTTTACTCATGTCCTACTCCTTCTTGCAGATTCTTCTGCATCTTATTTTTAGTTACATGAGTAGTATGGCTCATCTGCTTCTAAAATATTCACATAAACATATTTCTTATAAAACGATATAAGGCAATTCCCATGACAATTAAAAAGATAAAAGGAAGAAGCTGTGTCATCAGGGCAAATACTACCGTAAGAACAAGAAAGCTTACAAAACACACAAGTATGGTAAACAGCCAGCCGGGAACCCTGATTTGCTTTCCATGAATATGAAAATAGTGGTCATCCCCAGTTTGCACTTCCTCTTCCACATATTCTCTTGACGGGGTTCCTGTCTCTTCCATTCCAAGAAGTGTTTTTGCAATCAGCCTCGGATCTCCCAGTGCCGCCATGGTCTCTGCCTCTGTTTTACCGCTTCTTAGCTGGGAATCAATATAATCTGAATAATAACGGATATGCTCTTCTACCTGTGCATATTCCAGTCCACCGGATAAGCTTCTTTTTAATCTATCTAAAAATTCTTGTTTTGACATCTTTATCCTTCCTATTCCTTTGCCGCAATCTCTTTTATCACTTCTCCTGCAAGAATCAATCCTGCCACAGAGGGAACAAATGCACAGCTTGCCGGAATGCTTTTTCTTCTGCTTTTTTCTTCTTTTCCCGCCATTCCCTCATTGGAAGCTGTTTTAAAAAGAAGTTTATTTTCTGCCGGTTCTTCTTTGGAATAAACCACCTTGACATTCGTAATGTTTCTTTTCTTTAATTCTCTCCGCATCACCTTTGCCAACGGACAGACACTGGTTTTGGAAATATCCGCGACCTCGAATGCCGCAGGATTTAATTTATTTCCGGCTCCCATACTGCTGATAACCGCTACTCCTGCCTTTTTTGCCGCTTCTATCAGCTGCAGCTTTCCGGTGACCGTATCAATACAGTCTATTACATAATCGTATTTTAAAAAATCAAACTGCCCTGCCGTTTCCGGCAGATAAAAGCATTTGTGAACAATAACCTCTGCCTCCGGGTTAATATCCAGGATGCGTTCCTTCATCACATCCACCTTATATCTGCCCACCGTAGAATGCAGGGCTACAATCTGGCGGTTGATGTTGCTTACCGATACCACATCAAAATCAACAAGCTCTATATGTCCCACGCCGGAACGTGCCAGGGCTTCCGCGGCAAAACCGCCCACTCCGCCAACACCGAATACGGCGACAGAAGCTTTCTTTAAATTTTCCATTCCCACGGAGCCAAATAACATTTCGGTACGACTGCACCAGTTTTCTTTATTCTGCACTTTTTCTCATTTCCTTTTTCTGATTCCACTCCGGCATTCCCCATACAAATCCAAGTAATCCGATTGCCAGTATAAATATTGCTATAAACTGGGAGGTGGATAACATTCCCACACTTCCCCTGTCGTCATTTCTTAAAAATTCAATAAAGAATCTTCCCACACTATATAAAATCAGATACAGCATGGAAGTTCTTCCCCGCATGGGCTTTTTGGAAGCATACACAAGCAGTACTGCCATAATCAGCAAATCCCCGCCTGCCATAAACAACTGGGTAGGCAATACTTTCACACCGTTAGGTGCAAAATCGGAATTGGTAAATACCACTCCCAGCCACGAATCCGTTTCCTTTCCGTAACAGCACCCTGCAAGAAAACATCCTACACGGCCAAAAGCCTGTGCCAGTGCCACTGACGGAACCATTAGGTCCAGATAAGATAACAAATCCAGTTTCTTTATCTTACAGAATCCGTAAATGGTAAGTGCACCGCCGATAATGCCTCCATACACCACAAAACCATTGCCCGAAAGATAAGAAAGCGGATTCTTTAGAAAACTATCCCACTGGGTAAGGATAAATAATATTTTGGCCGCCACAAACCCTAAAATAACCGTAAAAAACGTCATTCCATAAATCTGTTCGCCATCCAGTCCCTTTTTAGGTGCACGATAATCTCCTAAAAACAGTGCCGCCGCAACTCCCAGACCAATCATCAGCCCATAACCGTATATGGTAACAGAGCCGATGGTTATAATCTCATTATGCATACTCTTTCCTCTATTTCATCTTCATAGTTTTTAGTATTTCCTGTTTTTAATGCTTATACTCTGTATTTTGCTTATTTCACTGACTACTCTATCATAAAACATATTCCCTTTCAATCAAAGGTATCTAAAGGATTTCTAAAAAAATTATTAAAATTATGCCCTGTATGCCTTTTCTTTATTTTTGCAGATCCAAGTTTCCGTCTGGTATTATTTTCCATG
>CAZDAT010000123.1:0-5888 GCA_964503695.1 uncultured Lachnospiraceae bacterium | reverse complement strand
TCAGGTGGTGCATCACCTTCGTGAACATAACCACATACAGTACATACAAATTTCATAGTTTAATCTCCTTTTCCTTTTAATTTTAATAATTTCATTATTATCTAAAAAATATACATCAGATTGGAAAATAAAACAAATGTTTAAGTAGAATACTTTTTCAGACAATGTTTACATTTTCCGTAAAAATAAGTTACATGGCCATCAATCTGACCGTCAAAATTTTTACCTGCTTTGGTGTCAATGGAATGCATTATGGCAATATCCAGATCAGTAACCGACCCGCAATCTTTGCAGATAAAATGATAATGAGGAGAAGTAGTAGCATCAAAGTGGTCTACACCATCTCCCACCCGTAACCTTAAGAGCTCTCCCATATCAGAAAGCAGTGTTAAATTACGGTATACCGTTCCAAGACTGATATTAGGAAATTCTTTGCGGACATTCATATAAACAACATCTGCGGTGGGATGATCCTTACGGGTCATTAAAAAATCCTTAATAGCCTGGCGTTGTCTACTGTATTTAAGAGCCATCCAATCTCCTTTCAAAATAGTAATGATTACTGATATCGTTATAATACAATACATCGAGGCGAATGTCAACATTTTAATAATTTTTTTAGAATAAAATTTTATATCCTTAATAATTCTGAATTAAACTTATGCTATAATGTGCATAGCTTATATTTTATCAAAAAATAAAAAGGATAAAAACATGAAATTTAAAACAAGGTTGTGGATTACTTTTGTAACGATTATAATTTTACCTGTAATTCTGACATCCATTGCATTTGGAATTGTCAGTTATCAGGTCATACATAAAGAAGGACTGAATTATGGAATAGAAATCAATGACTATACCATGTGGTCGGATTCCATTTCTTCCTTTGGAAAATTAACGGATGAAATGTTTTATAAGCTGCAAATGCAGGTGGACATGGATTCCTCCCGTTTCCTGGATAAGAAATATTTAAATGAAATAAACGAAAAGATTCAGGATGCTTCTTCTTATCTGATTGTCAGAAAAGGGCAGTTTCTATATTATTCGGGAAACGAAACCGCATCAAAACAGATTGCGGACAAGCTGCCGGAATACGGAAGTGCAGTGGAGGGAGCGGATGCAGGATATTATTACAGTGATATGCAGAAGCTGGTAAAACAAATTGACCTTGTATTTCCGGATGGTGAAAAGGGAAGCCTGTTTATTGTAACAAAGGTCAGCAGTGTGATATCAAAACCATTGGTGCTTTATATGTATATCGCGATTGTGTCCATCCTGCTTTTTACCAGTATTGTACTGATTCAATGGATTCGGAAAGGGGTATTCAGGCCGATACAGGAAATGAACATTGCCATGCACCATATTGCAAACGGCAATTTTGATTATGTGCTTCACTGTCGGGAAAACAGTACCGATGAAATGAGTGAGCTTTATAAAAGCTATGAGGATATGCGTCTGAAATTAAAAGAGTCTACGGAGGAAATGAAGGAGAAGGAAAAACAAAACAGCGAGCTTGTAGGTAATATCACCCATGACTTAAAGACACCTATTACTTCCATCAAAGGATATATGGAAGGACTTATAGACGGGGTTGCGGACACAGAAGAAAAAAGGGAACGGTATATGAAGACCATTTACACGAAAGCCTGTGATATGGACAGATTAATTACGGAGCTGACCTTTTATTCCGGAATTGATACCAACCGGATTCCGTATCATTTCCATAAACTGAATCTTACGGATTATTTTAATGACTGTGTGGAGGATGTGGGGCTGGACCTGGAATTTAAAAATATACAGCTTAATTACACTAATCTGATAGACCCGGAGACCCTGGTGATTGCAGACCCGGAACAGATGAAAAAAGTAATTAACAACATTATAGGAAACAGTATCAAATATATGGATAAGGAAAAAGGTATCATTGATATCCGTCTGACGGAGGATAATGATTCTGTCCGGGTAGAGATAGAAGATAACGGAAAAGGAATTGCAGCTAAGGATTTAGGCAATATATTTGAGAGATTTTACCGAACGGATGCTTCCCGCAATTCTTCCAAGGGAGGAAGCGGTATCGGTCTTTCCATTGTGAAAAAGATTATTGAGGACCATGGCGGTTATATCTGGGCAACCAGCAAAGAGGGCGAAGGAACCTGTATGCACTTTGTATTACGCAGATACCGGGAACAGGAAAATTTGAACCAGTAGTGAAGCTTAAGAAGCAAAAATATCATAAATGATAGAAGAGAGGGAAAAATATGAGCAGAATTTTAATTATTGAGGATGAAGTAGCCATTGCAGATTTGGAGAAGGATTATCTGGAGTTAAGTGGATTCGAGGTGGTAATTGAGCATACCGGGGATGAGGGATTAGAAAGAGCATTAAAGGAAGAATTTGACCTGATTGTCCTGGATTTGATGCTTCCGGGAATGGACGGATTTGAAGTATGTAAACAAATACGTGAAAAAAAGGATATTCCCGTGATTATGGTATCTGCGAAAAAGGATGATATCGACAAAATTCATGGTCTGGGTATCGGGGCAGATGATTATATGACAAAACCATTTAGTCCAAGCGAACTGGTAGCGAGGGTAAAAGCACATATGTCCAGATACAATCGTCTGATTAATACCAACCAGAAGAATAATGATGTGATTGAAATCAGGGGAATCCGGATTGATAAGACAGCAAGAAGAGTGTACATTGACGGAGAGGAAAAGAACTTTACCACAAAAGAGTTTGACCTGCTGACCTTCCTTGCGGAAAATCCCAATCATGTATTTACGAAAGAAGAGCTGTTCCGTGAAATCTGGGATATGGATTCTGTGGGAGATATCGCTACGGTTACGGTTCATATTAAAAAAATACGTGAAAAAATCGAAGGTGTTTCCAGTAAACCCCAATATATCGAAACTATCTGGGGTGTAGGCTACCGGTTTAAATTATGATGCATTTTAAATAAGGAAACAGGAACAATGCAGTTAAATATTATATATGAAGATAAAGACATAATCGTATGCTTCAAGCCCTCCGGTCTGGCAACCCAGACAGCGAAGCTGTCAGAGCCGGATATGGTAAGTCTGCTTAAAAATTATCTGTCAGGACAGGGAATAAAAAATCCCTACGTGGGAGTGATTCACAGGCTGGATATGCCTGTCAGCGGATTGCTTGTGTTTGCGAAGAATAAAAAGGCTGCGGCGGTTTTGAGTAAGCAGATACAGGATGGAAATGCAAACAAAGATTATATTGCCCTGTGCTATGGAAAACTGGTTCCCCAAAACGGAACCCTAACTCATTACCTCTGCAAAGATGCCCGGACAAAAACGGCAAAAGCCATAAGTAAAGAGATGTATGTAAATTTACAGAAGACAGATAAAGAGCAGGTCTCAGGCTATAAAAAAGCAGTTCTTTCTTATGAAACAGAATGGGAAAATGAGAATGCTTCCATGATAAAAGTACATCTGGAAACCGGAAGATTTCACCAGATTCGGGCACAGCTTTCGGCCTTTGGAAATCCCCTTCTTGGAGATAAGAAATATGGCACTGTGGAGAGTCAGAAGCTTTCCATGAAAATGCAGATTGGGACAACAGCATTGTGTGCATATAAGCTTATGCTTTTGCATCCCATGACAGGAAAAAGGATGGAATTTAGTTTAGAAGAAGAATATTTGCCAAATTGGTATCGGTAAATTATAATAATACAAAATATGCTTTTGGGTGAAAAAAGCTGTTTTGTATTATTTTATTATAAAGAAATGCAGGGAAAAGATAAGATTATGGGACAAAGGATAAAAAAACCAAAAGAACCAAAGACAGGAACCATCATGGAGTATCTGTATGAATGCGTGTGTGTGCTGGAAGAGACCCTGGTATTTGTATTTCTTTTTTGTATGCTGGGAATTTTCCCGCTTTTTTATAAAGAACAATATTATAAAATTGGAGATGCAAAGTTTGACTTTTTCTATAAGACATCAATTGTGTTTATAGCAGGTGTGTTACTTTTTTTCCTGTTTAAAATGGGATTGCAAAGAATAATGCAGATAAAAATGGTTAAAGTGCCGGGAGCTTTTAAAGAGACTGCAAAACATAAGTTTTTCTTTTTGGAGCTTATTAACAAGCTGTCCCCACTGGATTTTGCCATTTTTATTTATGGAATCTGTGTCCTGCTTTCTTTTTTCTTTTCGGATTTTAAGGAGTATGCCTTAAAAGGGGCATCAGGATGGCAGATGGGACTGTGTACCCAGCTGATATTTATTGTTCTTTATTTTATCTTATCCAGACAGGAAGAAATAAGAACGTCACTGTTAGTGGTTTATCTGTGTTCCTCCTTTTTGGTCTATTTATTTGGGATTTTGCATCGTTTTGAAATAGACCCCCTGGGGATGTATGAAGGCTTAAGCCTGGAACAGAAGGTGGAATTTTTATCTACCATAGGGCAGGCGACCTGGTTTTCCGGTTACGTCTGTGTAACCTTTGTCATGGGAATGGCACTTTTTTTTGTAAGTAAAAAGAAACCTGTCAGAGTGCTGACAGGAATTTATACCATGGTTAGCTTCTCTATTCTGGTAACACAAAACAGTGACAGTGCCTTTATCGCAATTGCAGGAATCTTATTATTGCTTGGTTTTTTTTCTTTGAAAAGCATAGAGCTGTGGTGCAGATTTTTACAGGTTGTGTGTCTGATGTGGGTAAGCTTTGCGGGAATGGGTGCTTTGCAGCAGATGTTTTCAGACCGGGCAGTGCCCTTGGATACCTTATCCCTGTTTTTTTCGCAAAGTGTGTTTACGAAAGTGATGCTTGTAATCACCATGGGATTCTTACTTTTCTATACAGGTTTTAAACAGAGAAAAGAAGAAAAGCAGGGTCACCTGATGCAGATAACAAAAAATATTTACCGGGGGATGCTTGTGGTTTTCTTTGTGGGAATTGCAGCATTGATTTTATTTATTTATCTGAATACAAAAGGATATTTCATGGAGTGGTATGGTTATCAGAGTACCAATTCTTATCTGCTGTTTGATTATCACTGGGGAAGTAACCGGGGCTCTACATGGATGATAACATGGCAGGCATTCTGCCAGTTACCTTTTTACCAGAAATTATTCGGGGTAGGACCGGACAGCCTGTCGGCATATTTGTATAGTGTGCCGGAATTTAGTGATATTCTCTATTCCTTATGGGGGAATATCCGTCTTACCAATGCTCATAATGAGTATTTAAACTCCCTTATGTGTTATGGAATTGTGGGAGTGGGTGCATGGACAGGTGTCCTGGCAGGGGGCATCGTGTATTTTTACCGGAAAGCAAAGGAAAATTCCTATATGATTGCCTTTGCCCTCTGTATTATGGGTTATGCCTGTCATAATATTTTTTGTTACCAGCAGGTTTGCATAACTCCTTTCCTTTTTCTTTTTCTGGGAATCGGAGAAAGCTTGACAAAGTCTGAAAATTTCAATACTATCAAAGAAGCACATAAATCATAAATGTAGGAAAGAAGGAAATAAAATGGCAGACAATAAGAAAAAAGTCGAGTCAATTACATCCATGGATGTAGATTTTGCACAGTGGTATACGGATGTAGTGAAAAAGGCGGAATTAGTAGATTATACCAGTGTTAAGGGATGCATGGCAATTAAGCCCGCCGGATATGCAATATGGGAACTGATTCAGAAACAGCTGGATGAAAGATTTAAGGAAACAGGGGTTGAAAATGTATATCTTCCCATGTTTATTCCGGAAAGTCTGTTGCAGAAAGAAAAAGACCATGTAGAGGGTTTTGCACCGGAGGTTGCGTGGGTTACCCATGGCGGCTTGAATGAATTGCAGGAAAGACTTTGTGTCAGACCTACTTCTGAAACCTTATTCTGTGATTTTTATAAAAATGATAT
>CAZDAT010000122.1:0-5947 GCA_964503695.1 uncultured Lachnospiraceae bacterium | reverse complement strand
AATATGAGAGTTTTAGTTGATACCTGTGTTATCATCGATGCATTACAGTCTCGTGTTCCGTTTGCAGAAGACGCCCAAAAGCTTTTTATCTGTTCTGCAAATAAGCAATTTGAGGGGTATATTACTGCAAAGTCAGTTACAGATATATATTATCTGACACATCGTTTAACACATAGCGATGCAGAAACACGAAAGATTTTGAGCAAACTTTTTACTTTGTTCCATTTGTTGGATACTACTTCTTTAGACTGCCGAAAAGCAATATCTTCTGAAATTGGTGATTATGAAGATGCTATTATGGTGGAAACAGCAATTCGTTCAGAAATGGATTGTATAGTAACCAGAAATGTGAAAGATTATGCTAAATCTTCTGTTAAGGTGTACGAACCTTCCGCATTAATAAAGTTATTAGAGGAAGAAAATAAAACTGAATAAAAATGAAATTTGATTAACAATTTTATTATCTGGTGACAGAAAAGAGCTGTCGCATTAAGATTTTTCTATTTTCTTAATGTGACAGCTCTTTTTAAATACTTTATCTTCAGTCTTCCAGTTTCTTTAAATCAGAATAAAACTGAGGATAGCTGATATTTACACAGTTGGAATCCTGAATCGTGACAGGAGTATCTGCAAGTAAAGAGGCAACAGCAAAGCTCATGGCAATGCGGTGGTCTTTATGGGAGTTGATTATGGCACCATGTAAAGCTTTGCCGCCATGAATTATCATGCCGTCATCGGTGCTTTCAACCTCTGCTCCCATGGCTGTTAAATTGTCTGCCATGACCTGGATGCGGTTGCTTTCTTTGACTTTAAGCTCTGCGGCATCTTTGATAACGGTGGTTCCTCTGGCAAAGGCAGCCATAATGGCAATGATAGGAACTTCGTCAATCAGTGTGGGAATCAGTTCACCACCAATGGTAATGCCTTTTAATTCAGAGGATTTTACAAGAATGTCGGCAGAAGGTTCCCCATTTTTGGTATTGATATTTAGAAGCTCAATACAGCCGCCCATGGCTTTTGCCACACGTAAAATTCCGTCTCTGGTAGGATTGATGCCTACATTTTTTAATAAAATTTCAGAACCGGGAACCAGAAGTCCGGCAGCAATAAAATAAGCGGCAGAAGATATATCACCGGGAACTTTAATTTTCTGCCCCTCCAGTCCGGCACCGGGAGAAAGTGTGGCAGTTGTTCCTTCCACGGTTACATCGGCACCAAAATGAGAAAGCATGATTTCAGAATGGTTCCTGCTGATGAAGGATTCTGTTATCTGCGTTTTCCCATCTGCATAAAGTCCTGCCAGAAGAATGGCAGATTTTACCTGTGCAGAAGCAATGGGGGAATGGTAGTGGATGCCCTTTAATGGTTTTCCGGTAATGGTAAGGGGGGCACAGTCATTTCCATGTACACTTACAATATCAGCCCCCATCCGGCTTAAAGGAATCATAATCCGTTTCATGGGTCTTTTCTGAATGGAGGCATCTCCGGTGAGCGAAGAAGTAAAATTTTGTCCGCTTAGGATTCCTGAGATTAAGCGGGTGGTGGTACCGGAATTACCGCAGTCAAGAATTTTTAACGGTGCTTTCAGTCCATGCAGGCCTTTTCCACGAATCAGAATTTTTTCCTTTGTATTTTCTATCTCAATCCCAAGATTTTGAAAACAGGATATGGTAGACAGGCAGTCTGCACCCTGTAAAAAATGAGTGATTTCGGTGGTTTTGTCTGCCAGACAGCCTAGCATGACAGCTCTGTGGGAAATGGATTTATCTCCCGGTATGGTAAGTTCCCCTTTTAAGGGATGAATGGTTTTATAAGTCATAAATAGCCTCCTGTCTTTTTTGGAAAATAAATTTTTATGCGAAAGCCACAAATATATTTTTACATATGGATGGAATATCCGTTTTCCTGTAAGAGGAGAATGGAAGCTTCGTATTCGTTTAAGGAGTAAAATTCCATTCTCAAGACTCCTTCCTGGTATTCGCGGTTATGTACGATTCCTATATTTTTTATGCTGATTTTTTGTGCTGCAAGGAGAGTTACCACATCTGCCAGGGCACCGCTTTTATCGGGAATGTCTACCGTTAAGACAAACTGCTTAATGTAGGGACCGCTACGGGTGTCTGTAAAGGAATCGCGGTAATTTCGTGCGTTTTCAAAAAAATGATACAGGTATGCCTGATTTTCACAAAGCAGCTGCTCTTGTAATAAAGTCAAATCTTTTATATAGGAAGATAAAAATTCTAAAATATTAGCTTTGTTTTCCAGTACAATCTGCTGCCAGAGTCCGGGCGAGGCAGAAGCTATACGCGTAATGTCTTTAAAACCTCCGGCGGCAAGGGTCTTAAGAGTGGTATTGGCATCCTCATTTTTTTCCACCAGATTTACCAGGGAGGAAGCAATCAGATGGGGCAGATGACTGATGGCGGCGGTTGCCCTGTCATGTTGCGTTACATCTAACAAAAGCGGAAGTGCCCCGGTATGCTGAATCAATTCATAAAACGCATCTGTTTTTGCGGGAGGGACTTCCGGTTCCGGTGTCAGAATATAATAGGCATTTTCCAATAACCCGGCATGGGAATTTTGAAAGCCGTAACGTTCGCTTCCGGTCATGGGATGACCGCCAATAAACCGGGAGCACAAGTTTAATTCTCTTACTTTGTCATGAATGACAGATTTTACACTTCCTACATCTGTGATAATGCAGTCGCAAGGAACAAGAGAAGATATCTGCTCCAGATTTTTTAAATTTATGTTTACCGGTGCACAAAGAAACAGATAATCACACTGACACAGGTCTTTAGCCAGTGTGGTGTAGATTTCATCTGCAAGACCTGTAGCTTTTGCAGTTTCCTGTGTTCTGATATCGGTATCAAATACTTTTATATAAATATTTGGAATGTGCAGCTTTAAGGCTCTGGCAACAGAACCGCCGATTAAGCCAAGCCCCAGAAAGCTGCAGGTTATGTTTTCTTTCATAATAATCCTTCTTATTATAAATGGCTTAAGTTTTTTATCTGGTTAAAAGGTTCTTCCGGCTAACTGACAGAAGGGCTGCAACTGCATGGTAAGAGCGGAAAGCTTTTCAAAGTTTAAAGACTGCGGACCGTCAGAAAGTGCACAGGCAGGATTGTTATGGACTTCAATCATAAGTCCGTCAGCCCCGCAGGCTACCGCCGCCTTTGCCATGGAAGGAACATATTTGTAGGAACCGGTTGCATGGGAAGGGTCTACAATGACCGGTAAATGCGTTCTTTCTTTTAAAACAGGTACGGCACTGATGTCCAGAGTATTTCGGGTTGCAGTTTCAAAGGTGCGGATGCCTCTTTCGCAAAGGACTACATTGGGATTTCCCTCCGCCATAATGTATTCGGCAGCATTCAGCCATTCGTCAATGGTGGCAGAAAGACCGCGTTTTAATAAAACAGGCATACCGGAACGGCCGGCTTCCTTTAAAAGAATAAAATTCTGCATATTTCTGGCACCAATCTGAATCATATTTACATATTTGGATGCGGCTTCGATGGCATCAAGGCTTACTACCTCACAAATGGTAGCAAGTCCGGTTTCCTCTCCCGCGTCTTTCATATAGCGAAGCCCTTCTTCTTCCAGCCCCTGAAAGGCATAGGGAGAGGTACGGGGTTTGTAAGCTCCGCCCCGGAGAAAAGTGGCTCCTGCCTTTTTCACTGCGTGGGCAATCATAAGAAGCTGTTCTTTACTTTCGATTGCACAGGGTCCTGCCATAAGGGTAAGATTTCCGGGTCCAATCGTGGTATTCTTGACAGGAATCGTGGTGGGTTTTGGATGAAATTTTTTATTTGCCAGTTTATAGCTTTCCGTAACCGGCAAAATGCGGTCAACATTTTTCATGCCGGAAATGTTATCGGCATTCAGAAGATTCTTGTTTCCCACAACACCAATAATGGTGACTTCTTTTCCCTGAGAAAGATGAACCTCTAATCCATGCTTTTCAATGTAGGAAGTAACAGAAGCAATGTGCTGTGCGGTAGAACCGGGTTTCATAATGATAATCATAGAAATTCTCCAATCTATAGTAATAAATTCAAGTAAATCTTTTTTATATCTGAAATTATATTACTTTAAAGTGTGAAAGTCAACATGAGAAACGAATACAGGACAGAAAGAGGGAGGAAAGAAGAAAATAATTTTTCAAATAAAAAAATTTATGTTACAATACAAAAAATGGTTAGAATGACAAAAAGATAAAAGATTGTTAGGCGATATAAATTTACAACGGAGGATATCAGATGAAGGATGTTAAAGATATATGGAAGTTTTTTGAGAATCTGAATGAATATGTATATGCTGTGGATGTGGAAAATTATGAGATAGTATATATGAATAAAAAGGCAAGGGCAGCCTATGGGATAGAATCCGTCGAAAATATAAAAACAAAGAAATGTTATGAAGTATTTCAGAAAATCTCCATTCCCTGTGGTACCTGCAATAATGGCGAGTTGTCTTTGGAAAAGTTTATTGAATGCAGCTATTACAATCCCGTGATTGACAAACATATGCTGTTAAAGAACACATTGATTGAAGATACGGCTAACAAAAGAAAGTATCGGGTTGAAATTGCGGTTGACGTGACGGAACAGAAGATAAAGGATAAAAAAATCCAGAAATACCGGAACATGGAGGGAATGGTAAATGAAGGATTGCGGATTGCTTTAAAGGCACTTACCCCGGAAAATTCCATTCCGGTTGTTCTGGAATATCTTGGCCGTTCCCTGAATGGAGAAAGAACCTATATATTTGAAAAAAATGCCGCCGGAGGAGATGATAATACCTATGAGTGGACCGCACAGGGAATCAGTGCGGAAAAAGACCTGCTGCAGGATTTACCACCGGAGGTATGTGCGGACTGGTATCGCAATTTTTCAGAAGGAAAGAATATCGTATTTCGCGATATTGAAGATGTACGCCGGGTAAATCCGAAGCAGTATGAGGTTTTAAAAAGGCAGAATATCCGTTCCCTGGCGGTAGTGCCATTATATGATGATGAAAAAGCAATCGGATTTTACGGAGTGGATAATCCGCCCCTGCCTTCTCTGGAGTATGCTTCTGATATGCTTCAGATTATGGCACATTTTATTGTTTCCTGTCTTAGGAGAAGAAACCTGATGCGGGAGCTGGAGGATATGGGGTGCAGGGATGCCTTGACCAGACTGGGAAACCGCTTTGCCATGGAAAAATATATAGAAAATATCAATACTTCACAGAGCATCGGAGTGGTGTATTGTGACATTACAGGTTTAAAAAGGGTCAATGATACTTTCGGACACCAGGCGGGTGACCGGCTGATTCTTAACGCCTCCTCCTGTCTTAAAAAAGCTTTTGGAGCTTATGGTGTTTTCCGAATCGGCGGTGATGAGCTTCTGGCACTTTGTGCAGGAATCAGAAAAGAGGAGCATAAGGAAGGTATCAGGCTGTTAAGAGAATATATGAAGGAAAAAGATGTTAATATGGCAGTTGGGGAAATGTGGCTTGAAAAGGCAGACAGGGAGCTGGATGTATTGTTAAGGGAATCAGAAATGCGTATGTATGAAGAAAAAGCAGCATATTATAAACAGTCAGGAATAGAACGAAGAAGATAAATTGTGAAAAATGATAGATAATACTTGTAAAATCCAAAGATATTTAGTAAAATAGCCGTATGGGTATTCGATGAATGACAAAAGAGAAGTTTTAAATTGCACAAAATATCCAAAAACTCATTAAACGGAGGAATTATTATGAATATTTACACAACAGACAAGGTTAGAAATGTCGTATTGCTTGGTCATGGTGGAGCAGGAAAGACCAGTTTGGTGGAAGCAATGGCATATTTATCTGGTATTACATCCAGAATGGGAAAGGTTTCTGATAAAAATACAATTAGTGACTTTGGAAAAGAAGAACAGAAAAGACAGATTTCCATTTCTACATC
>CAZDAT010000121.1:0-6055 GCA_964503695.1 uncultured Lachnospiraceae bacterium | reverse complement strand
GGGACCCGGTACATATGTATAATGCAGTGACCAATGACTGGAAGGATTTTGAACATCAGATTACCTTTGATGTACGCCAGCCAAAAACCCATAAATATTCCATGGAGCGTCTCAGAAAGTTTTGTGACGAGCACCCTTACGTCAATGTTATCAGATATACCACCTTTTTCCATCAGTTTACCCTGATGTTTGACGAATTAAAAAGAGAAAAATATGTGGACTGGTATGGTTATTCTGCATCCGTAAGCCCATATATCTTAAATCAGTTTGAACAGGAAGTGGGATATAAATTCCGGCCGGAATACATTATTGACCAGGGATATTATAACAACCAGTACCGGATTCCCAGTAAGGAATTTAAAGATTTCCAGGCATTCCAGAGAAGGGAAGTGGCGGCTCTTGCCAAAGAAATGGTAGACATTACCCATGAATGCGGTAAGGAAGCCATGATGTTTTTGGGAGACCACTGGATTGGAACAGAGCCGTTTATGGAAGAATTTGCCACCATCGGTCTGGATTCGGTAGTAGGAAGTGTAGGAAACGGTTCCACGCTTCGTCTGATTTCTGATATTGAAGGGGTAAAATATACCGAAGGAAGATTCCTGCCTTACTTTTTCCCGGATACCTTCCATGAAGGTGGTGACCCGGTAAAAGAAGCAAAAGAAAACTGGGTAACGGCAAGAAGAGCCATTCTCAGAAAACCCATTGACCGGATTGGTTATGGCGGATATCTGAAGCTGGCACTGGATTTTCCGGAATTTATTGATTATGTGGAGAGTGTGTGTGATGAATTCCGTGAACTGTATGAAAATGCCAAAGGAACAACGCCTCATTGCGTGAAAAAAGTGGCAGTATTAAACTGCTGGGGAAAAATCAGAAGCTGGGGCTGTCATATGGTGCACCATGCCCTGTATCAGAAACAGAATTACAGCTATGCGGGAATTATCGAAGCCCTTTCGGGAGCACCCTTTGATGTAGTCTTTATTTCCTTTGATGATATCTTAAAGGATAAAAACATTTTGAAGGATATTGACGTAATTATCAATGTGGGAGATGCAGATACAGCCCATACGGGCGGATATTATTGGGAGAATCCGGAAGTTGTGGCTGCCATACGTGAATTTGTATACAATGGCGGCGGATTTATCGGTGTGGGAGAGCCCTCCGGTCATCAGCATCAGGGACATTTCTTACAGCTTGCAGGTATGCTTGGTGTGGAAAAAGAAACCGGATTTACCTTAAACTACGATAAATATAACTGGGAAGAACACCCGGAACACTTTATCTTAAAAGACACGACAAAAGAGGTGGACTTTGGAGAAGGCAAGAAGAGCATCTTTGCTTATGAGGGTACTGAGATTCTGGTGCAGAGAGAAAAAGAAGTGCAGATGGCAGTCAACGAATTTGGAAAAGGAAGAAGTGTCTATATCAGCGGACTTCCTTACAGCTTTGAAAACAGCCGTATTCTCTACCGCAGTATTCTCTGGAGTGCAAACAGCGAGGAGGAGCTGCATAAATGGTTCTCTTCTAACTTTAACGTGGAAGTTCATGCTTATGTGAAAAATGGAAAATACTGTGTGGTAAACAATACCTACGAACCACAGGACACCACCGTTTACAGAGGCGATGGAACAAGCTTCACACTTCATATGGAAGCCAACGAAATCAAGTGGTATGAGATTTAATAATTGCAGATATAAAAACCCGAAAGTCATGAATACTTTCGGGTTTTGCTGTCTGAACTAAAAGAAAAATAGCATTATATACAAATAAAACGACTTTGAACGAAGTGAAATGGAGTTTTATTTGTATATAATGCTATAGTCCTGTGTTACCATACATTAAAAAATGCGGATGACAGGAATCGAACCTGCACGGTCTCCCACTAGATCCTAAGTCTAGCGCGTCTGCCAGTTCCGCCACATCCGCAAGCAAAAGTGATTATACGATAGAAAATCCGTTATGTCAAGTTGCGATTTCAATCTTGTATAATAAAATCATTTCTGATATAATTCTAAAAATAAAGGTATTTTTTGTAAGAAAATAAAACAATGAATGACATCTTAAGGAGAAGAGCCTTTAAAGACGACTCCCTGGGATGAAAATGTGGGGAAGAAATATGATTGCAAGTATTGTAGGAAATTATTTAAAAGACATTGGGTTACTTACAGAAGAACAACTGCACGATTTGCTGATAGAACATCGCAAAATCCGTGCCAAATTAGGAACCATTGCGGTAGCCGAGGGACTGATGACACAGGAGGAATCGGAAAGGGTAAACCGTTTACAGACCATCGTGGACATGCGTTTCGGAGATATTGCAGTGGAAGAGGGTTATCTTACGGAAGGACAGGTAGAGGGTCTTTTGAAAAAGCAGGTAAATGCGTACCATACCTTTGCCCAGACACTGGAGAATGAACAGTTAATCCTTACGGAACAGCTGGAACAGCTTATGATTGATTTTCAGTACGACAATAATTTTACAGCTTCTGACATAAATAAATTAAAGAACGATGATATTGACCAGATTTTAACCCTGTTTCTGCCTTACGGCGGAGAAAAATACGAAAAAATCGCAAGCATAGCCTTAAGAACCATTATGCGTCTGGTGGATGCCGATGTATGTATCGGCAGGGCTTATCTGACCAAGAGACGGGAAATCCAGAACGGAGCCATGCAGAAGGTCTCCGGCGAACCGGGCTTTACCACACTGCTTGCAGGGCGGGAGAATGCCCTGTGTGACATGGCATCTGCTTACGGACAGGATACCTTTAATACCATGGATGAGGATGCCCTGGATGCCATTGCAGAGATTATAAACTGCATCAATGGCTTATGTGCCACCAGTCTGGAAGACATAGACAACTCCATGGAACTACATACACCGGAATATTTCTGGGATGCAGAGGCGGTTGTTTCAGAAGAAATGCTTGTGATACCCATTCGTGTACTTGGGAAAAAAGCGGATTTTGTAATTGCCCTGGATAATGATATTGAAGTAAAAAGAAGAAGAGGATAATTTATATGGCAAATGTATTAATTGTGGATGATTCAAGAACCTCCAGAAAAATTCTGAAAAGGATTCTGGAAGAAGCGGGACATACAATCGCAGGAGAAGCCGTGGATGGCGAAGAAGGATATTTAAAATATCAGGAATTAAAACCGGATGTGGTAACTCTTGATATTACCATGCCGAAGATGGACGGGCTTGAGGCACTCCGCCTCATAAAAAATTACGATGAAAATGCCGTTGCCATTATGATAACAGCAGCAGGTCAGAAAGAAAAAATGATACTTGCGATTAAAAGCGGTGCTGCTGATTTTATTTCAAAACCCTATGAGGGAAGTGAAGTTTTAAGGGTTATTGACCGTTTTGTGCAGGAAAAAGAGGCGTAAAACATGGTTTCCATAAAAGACGTGGCAAGACATGCCGGGGTAGCAATTTCCACAGTGAGCAAAGTGCTGAATAATTACCCGAATGTGAGTGAGGCTACGAGAAAAAAAGTAAATGCCGCAGTGGAAGAGCTTAATTTTGTGCCAAACTCTGTGGCAGCAGCCCTTTCCTCCAAAAATGCCGGAAGGGTAGCCCTGATGATTGATTTAAACGTAACAACACAGGCCATTGACGAGATGGCGATGCGATACATTTCCGGTGCCATAACCAAGGCAATGGAACTGAATCTGGATGTCATCACACTGTTTGTGTTCATGTTCCAGGATAAGACGGTAGACGAACTGATTCGTTATCTGAAATCCCAGAGCATTACGGGAATCATCATTTATGGTGTGGCAGAGGATGATTTGGTATGGCAGGAATTAATTGCCAGTGAACAGTTCAAATGCGTGGTAATCGATGAAGAACATGTCAGTGCCAACACTTCCTCCATTACCATCGACCACAAAAAGGCACAGTATGAAGTGGCAAAAGTGTTGGTGGAAGAATACCAGGCTAAAAAGGTACTGTACCTTGGCGGTGACGAGAACAGCTACGTTACCAAGAAGCGATTAGAGGGCATGAAAGAGCTGGCAGAAGAAAAAGGAATCGACATGAAGCTTTTGTATGCAGACTTTTCGGAGAAGAAAGCAAGAGAAATGGCATTCCAATATGGAAAAGAGGCAGATGCCATTATCTGTGCATCGGACTTAATGGCGGTAGGGGCAAAGCAGGCAATGAAAGAGCTTGGGATAGAACGGCCTATCTGTGGATTTGACGGTATCTCCCTGATGGGGTATGCCGGACATGGAATCTATACCATCCGCCAGAATTTTGCAGGAATTTCCTCCATGGCAATGGAAGAATTACAGCATTTAATGTCCGGCGGATATGGACATTTTTTACAGGCAGAATATACATTAATCAAAAATTAAAACCAAATATTTTTATAAAAAAATAGTCTTTCCGAAAGAAGGAGAGATTATTTTTTTATAGGAATATCTTGTTGAAAACGTTTTCTTGTGATAATATTTTATACAGAAAGTGATGAAAAATAAAGAGGGGTAAGAAATGTTATCACAAGGAAAATTACTTAGAAATGTTCTGATTTCTAATATGGATAAACAACTGGAAGACCTGTCGGAGAATATGTATCAGAAAGAGGTTTCCGGGCTGGAGGCACAAGAATTGTTTTCCGTTGTCATTTTTTTGATAGAGAGTCTGATGGAAACCTTTGTACCTACGGAGGAAGAGAAAAAGTTCTATTACCTGTCCACAGAATTTAAACGGGGCAGTTTTTTGGAGAGTGATTTAAAGAATCTTGGAATCTACGAGATACTGGAAAATATCCTGGCGAAGAAGGGACAGAACCTGTCGGCTCTTAAGGCACTGGAAGCAAAGTGCAGCGAAGGACAGGATTTATTCGAACAGTCCTCCCTGCGTTTCTTTCGAAAAAGCAAAGAAAGCGGTCTTCCCTCGGAAGCCATGGGAATCCGCAGGGTCAGCTCTTTTGCGGAAGAAAAGAGGAAGAATACAGAGTTAAGCAGTGAGCTTTCCTGGCTTGAAAAACAGGATGTACAATATGAGTGCTCTTTGGGAGAAGTCAGGGCATGGGCAGAATTATTTGACATGGACGTGATAGATAAGAAAAAAGAAATCTATCGTTTTCACTTCTTTGATATCAAAACAGAAAAAGAAATACCTGAGGAAGAAAAAGAAGTGTATTATGAATACTTTTTCGTCAGTTGTTCTGTTAAGCTGATTCTAAACCAGATGCGTGACAAACACTATGATTTGCGGAAGCTGGATGAACACGCAAGGATTGAGGGGGAAGGAAACTATGTCGCTTTTGTCATTCCCGAGCTTATCAGGATTCTTGTAAATGAGAAAGCAATCAGGCTGACAGAAGCCATGGAAGTAGTGCGAAGGACATGTGGCTTTGAAGATTTTATACAGATGAAAAATGCCCTGAAGAATTGTCCTGTGGAATATGTAAATGAACTGGTTCCGGAATTGTTGGAAAAAATCGCGGAACCGGAGTTAAAAGGAGATGAATAGAATGAGAAAAAGCGGAATATTACTGCCGGTTTCCAGTATGCCGGGAAAATACGGCATCGGTTCTTTTTCAAAAGAAAGCTATGAATTTGTTGATTTCTTGAAAAAAGCAGGACAGAAGCTGTGGCAGATACTTCCTTTAGGACCGACAGGCTATGGGGATTCTCCCTATCAGTCCTTTTCCACCTTTGCGGGAAATCCCTATTTTATTGATTTGGAGGAACTGATAGAAGAAGGCTTTCTGACAAGGGAAGAATGTGAAGAGCTTCCCTATGGTGAGAACGAAGAAAAAATCGATTATGAAAAAATCTATTACTACCGCGGTGCCCTTTTAAAGAAGGCATACGAGAGAAGCCACATTGGGGAAAATGAGGATTTTAAAGAATTTTGCCGCCAGAATGAATACTGGCTTTCTGATTATGCCCTGTATATGGCAATCAAGGATGAGCTAGGCGGGGAAAGCTGGATTTTCTGGGAAGAAGGAATAAAAACCAGAAAAAAAGAAATCTTAGATACCTACCGCGAAAAATTAAAAAACGAAATAGAATCTTATAGTTTTCAGCAGTA
>CAZDAT010000120.1:0-6057 GCA_964503695.1 uncultured Lachnospiraceae bacterium | reverse complement strand
TGTCAGCCGCGGCGGACTGAAGCTGGAAAAGGCAATGCAGCAGTTTGGCATCGTTTTAGAAGAAAAAGTATGTATGGATGTCGGTGCTTCTACAGGAGGCTTTACAGACTGTATGCTTCAAAACGGGGCAAAAAAAGTATATTCTGTTGATGTTGGTCATGGTCAGTTGGCATGGAGTCTTCGAAACGATGAACGCGTTGTGTGTATGGAAAAAACAAATTTCAGATATCTGACAAGAGAGGATATCCAGGATAATCTGGATTTTGCTTCCGTAGATGTTTCTTTTATCTCTTTGAGTAAGATTTTACTGCCTGCAAGAAGGCTGTTAAAGGACAGGGGACAGATGGTCTGTCTGATAAAGCCGCAGTTTGAGGCAGGAAAAGAAAAAGTCGGAAAAAAGGGTGTGGTTAGGGAACCGGGTGTTCACAGGGAAGTAATTGAAAAAATATATACTTTAACGGACATTTTGGGATTTGAAATCCGCGGACTGGAATTTTCGCCCATCAAAGGACCGGAAGGAAATATTGAGTATTTGATTTATATTGAAAAAAATCCCGAAAAGAACGAAGAAACAGCAGATTATACGGAAAGCCATGTGGAGGAAGCCTTGAAAAAAAATCTGGAAATGGAAACCGGATTCGGAAGAACAGAAGAAAATATTAGATTTATTAAAGAAATTGTCCAAAAGGCACATCAGTCATTAGGATGAGAAATAATTACTAAATTGGGGAAAAAATGAAAAAATTTGGTATTGTAATAAATGAAACAAAGGACCCGGAAAGAAATGTCACAGAACGGATTCGAAGGTATTTAGAGAAAAAGGGTGCAGGGTGTATTGTTGTGAACAATGCAAAAGAGCTGACAGATGAAGTGGAGTGCATTCTGGTTCTTGGCGGAGACGGAACCATGCTGCAGGCGGCAACTAAAGCGGCGGGGAAAAGCATCCCCATGCTGGGAGTGAATCTGGGAACCTTAGGATTTCTGGCAGAAGCAGAAATTGAAAATCTGGAAGAGGCCCTGGAGCATCTTATCTGTGATGATTATGAAATGGAAGAAAGAATCATGCTTCAGGGATGTGTAAAAAATGGAGAGACGGAAAAAAAGCTGATTCCTGCTTTAAACGATATTACCATTACCCGTTCCGGTTCTTTACAGATTATTTCTCTGAAAATATCCGTAAATGGTAAATTTTTGTGCAAATGGAAGGCGGATGGGATTATCATTTCCACTCCCACGGGTTCCACCGGATATAATATGTCAGCAGGCGGTCCCATTGTAGAGCCGGGAGCAGATTTGATATTACTGACCCCTATCTGTGCACATACCTTAAATGCCAGAAGTATTATACTTAAAGCGGAAGATGAGGTGGAAATAGAGATTGACAGCGGCAGAGACGGCAGTATCTTACAGGTGGAAGCCAATTCAGACGGCAAGGAAAGGCTGGCAATGAAAACCGGAGATAAAATCTATATTTCCAAGGCAGAAAGCAAAACAAAAATCATAAAACTAAGTAAAGTAAGTTTTCTTGAAATATTGCATAAAAAAATGGGAGATACAAAATAAAGAAGAAAGGAAGTATAAATGAGAGGAAACCGACATCAAAAGATTATAGAACTTGTAGATAATTTGGAGATTGAAACCCAGGAAGAGCTGGCAGACAGATTAAGGGAGGAAGGATTTCAGGTAACCCAGGCAACGGTATCAAGAGATATCAGGGCACTGAAATTAACCAAGGTTTCCACAGGAACCGGAAAGCAGAAATATGTGGTCTTAAAACAGGAAGATACACATTTAAATGCAAAATATACCAGAGTGCTGAAGGATGGATTTATTTCCATGGATAAGGCACAGAATATTCTGGTGATAAAAACGGTGGCAGGTATGGCAATGGCAGTCGCGGCAGCCATAGATGCCATGGATATGAAAGAAATTGTGGGAAGTATTGCAGGAGATGATACCATTATGGTGGCAGTCCGTACCACAGAAGATGTAGATATGGTAATGGAACAGATTACCCAAATTATAAATTAGGGGTGTGTGACTTACAGGAGAGAAGAGTAAGGAGTACATATGTTAGTTAGTTTGCATGTAAAGAATCTGGCGTTAATTGATGAAACGGAAGTATTTTTTGAGAATGGACTAAATATTTTAACCGGAGAGACCGGAGCAGGAAAGTCAATTATTATGGGTTCCGTAAATCTTGCATTGGGCGGAAAGGCAGATAAAAGTCTTATAAGAAGCGGTGCGGATTATGCTCTGGCAGAACTGATATTTCAGACAGATTCCCCGGAACAAAAAAAGGCACTGCAGGAAATGGACATTCCGCCTGAGGAAGACGGAATGGTCATTGTGATGCGTAAATTAATGCCGGAACGCAGTATTTGTAAGGTGAACGGTGTTACGGTAAGTCAAAGACAGTTAAAAGAGCTTGCGTCACTATTTATTAACATTCATGGACAGCATGAAACAAAAGAATTATTAAATGTAAAAAAATATTCCCAGATTCTGGATGAATACTGCGGGGAAAAAGCAGAAAAAATAAAATCGAATGTAAAAAAGGCTTTTTTAGAATATAAAAAATTATGCAGTGAACTGGAAGCTTCCATTGCAGATGAGAAAGAAAGAACAAGGGAAATCTCTTTAATCAGCTATGAAATTGAAGAGATTGAAAATGCATCCTTAAAAGAAGGTGAGGATGTAACGCTGGAAGAACAGTATAAAAAAATGGTGAACGGCAAACGCATTGCCCAGAATATTGCCGCAGCCTATGAATGTACCGGATATTCCGGAAGAACTGCGGCAGGGGAAAGCATCGGACATGCGGTTAAGGAATTAAGGCAGGCTGTTAATTTAGATAAAAAAGTAGAAGAACTGGCAGGCCAGTTAGAGGAAATAGATAACCTGTTAAATGATTTTAACAGAAGTCTTGTGGAATATCAGGAAAGTCTGGAATTTGAACCTGCGGAATTTGACAGGATAGAAAAAAGACTAAATCAGTATCATCACCTGAAAGATAAATACGGTAATTCCGTAGAAGAAATCTTAGCTTATAAAGAGGAAAAAGAAGCAAGATTAGAGAAGCTTGCGGATTATGAAGCCTATATTTCAAAATTAGAATCCCAAAAGCAGGAGCTTTATGACAGGCTTTTAAAATCCTGTGAAGAATTATCCGCTTTTCGTAAAAAAAATGGAAGTCAGTTACAGAAAAAATTAAAAAAGGCATTACAGGAACTGAATTTTCTCTCTGTGGAGTTAGAGATTCAGGTTACACCAAATGAAGAGAAAATTACCGGTGACGGCTTTGATGATGTAGATTTTCTGATTTCCCTAAATCCCGGAGAGCCCATGCAGTCTGTCAGTAAAGTAGCCAGCGGCGGTGAGTTATCCAGAATTATGCTGGCACTGAAATCCATCATGGCAGATAAAGAAAAAACCATGACCCTGATTTTTGATGAAATAGATACCGGAATCAGCGGAAAGACAGCCTGGAAAGTATCGGAAAAGATGGCAGTTCTTGGAAAAGAACATCAGCTTATCTGTATTACCCACCTGCCCCAGATTGCGGCCATGGCAGATACACACTTTATGATTGAGAAAAGAGAAAAGGCAGGAAGAAGTGTGACTGAAATTTTTAAATTAAAAGAAGAAGAGGTTGTAGGTGAAATTGCCAGATTACTCAGCGGAACGGATGTAACACAGGCAGTGAAAAAGAATGCGGAAGAGTTGAAGGAATTGGCAATAAAAACAAAGCAAAAATTAAATTAAATTCAAAAAAATTCACATACTAAAAGAGATGTATTTTATGTACATCTCTTTTTTGTATATCATGAAATTTTTTGTTTCCCGGTATACAAAACGTTTATGCCTTATTCGGTAGTTTTTTAGACCGGATTGAAAATGACAGGAAGGAGAAGGGGATGAAGGTAGACAGATTATCAAAAAGAGGGAAGAAATACCGTCTTTTTTTATATATAAGCTTGTATTTATCAATATTACTTTGGGGTGGAATCTGGATTTGGGATATGTGGAATAAAGTACCATCTACCATAAGTGTAAGAGCGGGGATAGAGCAGGGAATGGGATTTTATGTTCCGGCAACGGCTACCATTTATAAAAATGAACAGCAAAAAAAGGTAAATGTGGATTTGAAAAAGGAAGTCACTTTTTATGCAGAAGCGGAAGATACTTATACCATGAAGGTCAATCTGTTTGGGTTTATCCCCTTTAAAGAATCGGAGGTTTCGGTTATTTCGGAAAAAAAGGTAACTCCCTTGGGATATCCGGTAGGAATCTATGTACAGGCAGACGGCGTTCTGGTGATTGATACGGGAGAATTTTTGTCGGATAGGGGAAAAAAGGTATCTCCTGCAAAAAATGTACTGAAGGCAGGAGACTATATTTATGAGATTAATGGAAAACCGGTGGAAAGCAAGGAAATGCTGATAGAAGAAATCGGGGTCTGCAATGGAAAAAGTGTTACGCTTGGTGTCCGCAGAAAGGAAGAATATTTAAAACTGGATGTAGAACCGGAACCGAATCAAAAAGGAGAATATAAGCTTGGCATATGGGTCAGGGACAATGCACAGGGAATTGGAACCCTGACTTTTGTGGATGAAAACGGGTATTTTGGAGCTTTGGGACATGGCATCAATGATACCGACATTACAAAATTAATGGAAATAAAAAATGGCGGTTTATACAGAACAGATATTATATCCATCACCAGGGGAACTAAAGGAAATCCCGGAGAATTAACAGGGGTAATAGCTTATTCTGGAAAATACAAGCTTGGGGAAATATATCAAAATACGAAAAGGGGCGTTTTTGGCTATCTGGAAACCGAAAATGTAGAGATTGAAAAACAGCCTGTTTCTATTGCATTAAAACAGGAAATTGAATTGGGAAAAGCACAGATTTTATGTACCTTGTCAACCGAGCCGGAATTATTTGAAGTGGAAATTACCGGTATTCATCAGGAAAATGATAATGTCAACCGGGGACTGGAATTAAAAGTCACGGATGAACGCCTGCTTGAAACAACCGGAGGAATTATTCAGGGAATGAGCGGGTCGCCAATTTTGCAGGATGGGAAACTGGTGGGTGCTGTCACTCATGTGCTGGTGAATGACCCGACGAGAGGGTATGGGATATTTATTGAGAAGATGCTGGAGAATTGAGAAATGCCAGACAGAAGTAAAATATGGCGATGTAGAAATGAAAGATACAATTTTTCATCGCCTTGTACATACTATACGAAAATAAAATAGAAAAATGAGAATAGTTGCAAAAATCTATTCTACAATGCGATAGGATAGATTGACTTCTAAGGCTATCATGGATATAATAAAATAGAAAATTGCTACAGGTTGCAAAAATCTTTTTTAGGAGGCTTTACAATGGAGATTCGCAGAGATTTCTATTTAGATAAATTGATAAAAAGAAAAAACAACGGACTGATTAAAGTTATTACCGGGATACGCAGATGTGGTAAGTCTTATTTGCTGAATAATCTTTTTTACCATCACCTGTTGGATAATGGTGTAGATACTGAACACATTATTCGTTTTGCCTTTGATTCCGCAGATGACCTATATCTAATTGGTGAGAGCCTGCTCCAGGTTGAAAAGGAAAAGCGTGGTGTTGATCCAGAAAAATTTATGGCATATATTCGTTCAAAACTTGTGGACAATGGGATGTATTATCTGCTTCTTGACGAAATTCAGATGCTTGATTGTTTTGAAGCGGTCTTAAATGGTTACCTTCGTAAAGAAAACATGGATGTATTTGTGACTGGAAGCAATGCAAAACTTCTGTCTAAAGAAATTGCCACTGAGTTTGCCGGTCGTGGTGACGAGATTCATATGTATCCTTTAAGTTTCGCTGAATTTATGTCCGTTTACAACGGCGATAAATATATGGGATTATCGGAATATATGCTCTACGGAGGTATTCCGGTGGTTGTTCTTCGTGAGGAAGCAAACGATAAGGCGGTTGCATTGCAGAATCTATTCAATGAAATCTATATTCGGGATATTACCAAGCGAAACCGGGTGAAAA
>CAZDAT010000119.1:0-6098 GCA_964503695.1 uncultured Lachnospiraceae bacterium | reverse complement strand
TTCCTGCCAGACTTTCATGGCACCGGGGCAGATAAATTACCATTACCCTGTCCTTATCCCAGTGATGCTTTTCAATCTGTTCTATGGCTTCTTCCACACCGCTTTCTGTCATTTCCTTCCGGCTTTCATTCATCTGCTTTAACCCGGCGGCAATAAAAATGGCTTCTCTTTCATTTTCACATTCCAGAAGCTCCAGAGTCCTTAATGCACTGTCTAACCTGCCTGCCGCATTAAAGCAGGGACCCAGCACAAAACCGATGTGATAGGCACTTAACGTTTTGGGGTCCAGATTGTGTACCTTTATCAGGGCACGAAGCCCTGTGTTTGCAGAATCTGCCATACTCTTTAAAGCTTCTTTTACGATAATGCGGTTTTCATCCAACAGCTCCATAATGTCACACACCGTTGCAATTCCTGCAAACTCCAGCAATTCTCTTCTTACTTTATCTGAAAACTGAATATTGTCCCATCTCTCCCAAAGCTTGTTGACAAGCTTCCATGCCACAACTGCCCCGCATATCTTCTTAAAAGGATAAGGACAGTCTTCCTGCTTCGGGTCTACCACCGCGGCGGCAGGAGGCAGACAGAATCTCTTCTCTTCCCCTGCCATTTCATAAGGCACTTCATGATGGTCGGTTACAATACAGGTCATTCCAAGACTCATGGCATATCCAATTGCAGAAGCGGCGGCAATCCCATTGTCACAGGTCACAATCGTATCTATCCCATCTTCATAAGCCTCCTGTATCAGTTGTTCATTGATGCCATAGCCGTCTTTGATTCTATGGGGAATCACCGTATCTGCCCTGGCTTTACATAATGTCAGCCCTTTTTTTAGAATATAGGATGCACAGATTCCATCGGCATCATAATCGCCAATAATCCGGATTTTTTTTCCGCTTTTTATTTTCTCCGTTATAATACTTACTGCCTTGTCCATATCCTTTAAAAGTCCGCCATCATAGAGGTCATCCAAAGAACCATGCAGATATTTCTCGATATCCTTTTCTTCGATAATATCCCGGTTTCTTATGATTCTTGCCAGAACCGGACTGATATGATATTTTTCCCCTATTTTATTAAAGTCTGCCCTTTTGGCAGTTACTACCCATTTTGCCATTTGTCACCTCTAAAAAAGCTGCCGCCAGGCTTCTTACTACCCGCCTGCCTGCGACAGCTTTGTTTTTTATTCGCTTGTTTTTACCTTAAATTTATTTCTTAAAATGTACCACAATGCTCCTGCAATGCAGACGGAGGAATATGCTCCGCAGACAATTCCCACCATTAACGGCAGGGCGAACTCACGAATGGAAGTCACACCCAGGACATAAAGCACCGCTACCATGATAAAGGTGGTCAAGGAGGTAAACATACTTCTTCCAAGGCTCTGGTTCACACTCAGATTCACAATGTCCTTTAAATCATCCTTCTTCTTCATATCCGCCATATTTTCACGTATTCTGTCGAAAATAACAATGGTGGCATTGATGGAATAACCGACAATGGTAAGAACACAGGCGATAAAGGTACTTCCTACGGAAACCTTTGCCAGTGCATAAAAAGCAATTACTACCAGTACATCATGAAGCAGACAGATGACACTGCTGGCTCCAAAACGGATATCCTTAAAGCGGAACCACACATAAACAAGCATACACACTGTAGATACCAGAACGGCTGCCACTGCATCGCTTCTCATCTCGTTACTGATGGAAGAACTGATGGTTTCTGCGGTAATCTTACTGGTATCAATCTGAAATGCTTCTTCCAGGGCAAGATTCAATGCTTCTCTTTCCTCCAGGTTTAAGGTTCTGGTCTTAATGATTACCTCATTCGTACCATCTACCTTCTGGGAAACAACACCACCGCCCTTAATAATCTCTTCTACCAGTGGCACTACCTGTGCATCTATCTCTTCTATACTTAAATCTTCATTAAAAGTAATATTTGTTGCCGTACCGCCCTTAAAATCAAGACTGTAATTTAAAATATCCCCGGTAGATGCTTTATTCATACCCATGGAAACAAAGCCTACTGCAATTAAAAGAAGGGAAATTCCCAAAAATACCATTTTTTTAGACAGAAAATCTATATTTTTTGCAGGTTTACTGATTCCATAATACTTAATATCCTGTAAACCGATGGCATAAAACGCATTTAAAATGAACTTTGTAACCACCAGTGCGGTAAACATGGACAGCACAATTCCCAGTGCCAGTGTCTGTGCAAATCCTTTTACGGTTCCGCTTCCCAGAATCCATAATACAAAAGCGGCAATCAGGGTTGTAATATTTCCATCCAGAATGGCTGACAATGCTTTCTGAAATCCAATTTTAATGGCAGAACGCACCGTTTTTCCGGTAGCAAGTTCTTCCCGGATTCTGGCAAAAATAATTACATTGGCATCTACCGCCATACCAATGGAAAGAATGATTCCCGCAATACCGGGAAGTGTTAATGTAACTTCAAATCCATTTAATAAAAGAATGGTTAAAATCAGATAAATCACCAGTGCTATGGAAGATGCAAGCCCCGGAATCCGATATACAAAAATCATAAATAACATTACCAGTGCCATACCGATGATTCCTGCCTTTACACTGGTGGAAATGGCTCTTGCCCCAAGCTGGGGACCTACCACCTTGGAACAAAGCTCTTCCAGTTCCAGCTTTAATCCGCCGATTCGGATAACGCTGGAAAGCTTTTCAGCCTCCTCATAGCTTCCCATACCCTGAATCACACATTTTCCATCCGTAATTTCCGTCTGTACGGAAGGTGCTGATACCACCTCATCATCATAAATAATATAAATAATGTCCTGATTGGGAGCCGCTTTTTTGGTAGCCTCGGCAAACTTTTCGGTTCCCTCCTTATTCATGGTAAGTGCAACCACAAATTCACTGTTTCCCATGGAATCCTGCTGGGTTGCAGGCTGTGCTTCTTCAATCTCGGTACCGCTTAAGACCACATTTCCTTCTGCATCCATAAATACCAGGGAGCCCGGTTTTCCCAGTTCTTCAAGAATCGCATTGGCATCCGATACTCCCGGAATCTCAATGTTAATCCGGTTACTGCCCTCCTGATATACCAAAGCTTCCGTACTATAGCTTTCCACACGCTTCTGCAATTTGTAAATGGTGTCTGCCATATCCTCGGCATCCGGCTCTTCTTCCCCTGCCACCTGATACGTAATGCTGACACCGCCTGCAAGGTCCAGCCCCTGCTTAATGGCTTTTGCCGAACCGCTGTTCTTGTCATCCAGTCCGAACAGACACACGTAGATTCCGGCTATCAATACCACCAAAATTCCTAACAGATTTAAATACCCTTTTTTCTTATTCATTTTTCTCTTATCCTTTACCTGTACTTTCTAAATTTATTTTTTGTTTAGTATAACACAGTTTGTGTCCGTAGAAAAGCAATTAAAATGAAGTTTAGGATATCATCCCCCCGAACGTGCCGCTTCCCAGACACAAAAGACAGGTTGTTATGATACCATTGTCGGTTGTATTTAAGGAGTGCCTGAGAAAAAGCGACAAAAGAAGCAGAAGAACATAATAACATCCTCCTGCTGCCATGCCCCAGAGAAACTTCTTTTCCTTTCTCCTCTTTCCAATGACAAAGCCTGCAAAAAGACAGGCGAAAATATAAATTACAATGATTCCGATGTCCACCACTTCCTCTGATATCTGGAAAAACAGCAAAAGAAGTGCCAGCACAAGAATCCCCAAAAAAGTAATCACATAACTTCCCAAAAGGGAAATCAAAATATCCTTTACATAGATTTGTCTGTTTTTACTCTCCACGTTTTCATTCCTTTCCTTTTATGTCCCTCTGGTAAAGCATATGAAAGAAAAGAGGAAAACTTTACAGTTTTTAAGAAAAACTCTCTGCAATTCCCTCTGCGATTGCCCTTGCCGTCTCTTCAAATTCACTACTAAACAGCTGGTTATCCGCATCAGAATTAATAAATCCCACTTCGATTAACACTGCAGGCATCTGGGTCGAATTTAACACCACAAGCCGCGGTCTTTCCTCAATCCCCAGATTAATATAGCCCACCGCTTCCAATTCCCGGTTTACATTTTCTGCCACAATTCGTGGAAGTCCGCTTTCCGAATACACTAACGTCTCCACTCCCTGATACTGGTTCGGCATCCCGCTGGAATTGCGATGAATGCTTACAAACAAATCTCCCCCCAGCTCATTGGCTATGGTCGCTTTCCTGAAAGGTGCATCATATACATCCTCCTGTCTGGTATATACCACATCAAACCCCATTTCCTCTAAGATTCTTCCTACTTCCAGGGTCATGGCAAGATTATCATCCTTTTCGGTTCTGTCCTGATAACTTGCTCCATTATCCCTGCCGCCATGACCGGCATCCAAAATAATTCTTTCTGCCATATACTCCCTGCCGCCATAAAATGGCATTTTGCTATACTTGCTTTCTTTACTATATGACAAAAATTCACTTTTGCTGTCATTCCCGCCGGAATTTATAAAAATTTTTTTGTTTTCCTATAACCGATAATATATTTTTTTTACAAAAAGGGCAAAATCTTCACTATAGCAGGCTGCGGAAATAAAATAATCCTTCAGACATCTGTATTCCTTTAAGAAAATGTCTTTTTTCTCATTATCCGGGTCCACAATTCTTTTTCCTTCCAAATCCACAAAAAACGTATCCATTCCGCCAAAAATTCCCTGTCCGGTCAGCTTCAGATAACTTTCCTTGCCGGTCCAGTAACGAAAGAACATATCTGCTCTCTTTTCCCCGGGCTGTTCTTCGATTATTTCCACCTCTTTACTGCAAAAAAATCTTCCTGCAATATTTTCCTTCATTTCCCGCTTTTTTTGAATATCCACTCCCACAGGAACGTCACACACACCGCAGACGGCATAATCACCGGAATGGGAAAGGCTGAAGAAAAAATCATGGATTTTCGGCAGATATAATTTTCCGTTCTTGTCCGTTTCTACCTCATTCGGATGATATCCTTTTGTTTTTAAGATTTCCTCTAACAAAAGCCCCGCCGCCAGAGAACGCTTCTTATCCTCTGTTGTTTTACATTCCAGAACTTTTTTTCTCCTGTTCTCTGACACCTGCTGTAATTTTCTATTAAAAACAGCTTCATCATTTAGAAATTCCGTATGAATTACATATAATTCTACCGTCATTTTTTCCTTATCCATAATTTCTCTCCCAATAAAAAAGAGACGGTCGCATTAAGATTTACTTTCGTTCCTTTTCTTAATGCGACAGCCCCCGATGCCTGCCTGTCAGGCATTCTGTTTCTAATACCTTTGATAACAATTCAATGGATATTATTTTTCCCTGCGTCTTTGATAAACCACACCACAAAATGCAATCATTGCCAGTGCTGCCACATACAGCGTTATATTACTCTCACCGGTCTTTGGAGAGACCGCTTCTTCCTCTGTCACCTCTGTCACAGCCGTAGGAATAACCACTGAACTTACATATTCTCCGGCTCCGGCTTCGCTCTTATCTACAAGCTTCGCATAGCACACCGGTGAAAGGGAGGTAAAAGTTCCGGTTATAACACCATTTCCCGCAGTTGCCGAAATCCGCTCCCATGTACCGTCTGACTTAAGATGCAGCACTACGATATTATCCCCTTCAGAAACGCCGGCTGCAGGAAATGTAATCGCTGCTCCTGCAGAGATATCCACCTGATACGGATTCGAAATATCTATTATATTAAAACCGTCTATATCATCTATACTGATTCCTGCCCATTCCTCGATAAACGCAATATCTATCTCCCGGCTCTTACGTTCATTTTCTTCTTTTGTCATTCCACTCCAGTCAACCACATAAATCCTGTTATAATAGGTAGAGTCTAATGCCTGATGATAAGAATCTTCATAATCATACAGACCTGCAGGTTCTTTGTGTAATAGAAAACTGACCTGCTCCCCACCTACTACACCATTGATGAATCCAGAGCAATTTCCACCGCTTAAGTTCATATTTACACTCTTATCCACCTTAAAATCTGCCGGTGTAATCGGATTTCCATCCTCTTCTGTGACACTTATTTCCACGTTACCACCGGTTACGACCAGAGACT
>CAZDAT010000118.1:0-6204 GCA_964503695.1 uncultured Lachnospiraceae bacterium | reverse complement strand
AGTTTTCCCCATGGAAGGTCTGGCTGCTATCAGAACCAAATCCGCAGGCTGCATGCCGGAGGTTTTAAAATCAAGGTCATAAAACCCGGTTGCAATCCCGGTCACCCTTCCTGTACTTTTTGAAGCCGCCTCAATCTTTTTAAGGGCGTTCATGACTACCTGACGGATAGGAACAAATTCACCGGAATTTCTCTTCTGGACAATGTCAAATATCCTCTTCTCTGCATCTTCCAGAATAAATTCCATGCTCTCCTTACCGCCATAACAGAGATTTTCAATCTCTTCATTGACACGAATCATTTTTCTAAGAATCGACTTCTCAGACACAATATTGGCATAATGGCGGATATTGGCAGATGTAGGAACTGCCGTAATAATGTCTCTGACAAATTCCAGACTGCTGACCTCGGGAGGAACATCTTTTTCTTTCAGCCTGTCCTGTAAGGTAACCAAATCTACCGGTCTTCCTCCCTCGTGAAGCTCCACCATGGTCTCAAATATAATTCCATATTGTTTATTATAAAAATCCTCTCCGGTCACAATCTCAGAAGCCACCACAATGGCTTCTTTATCAATCATCATGGAACCGATTACGGATTGCTCTGCTTCTATGCTGTGGGGCAGAACTCTCTTTATAACAGCTTCTTCTAATGCTGGCATTTTCTCTTCCTTTCAGCATTTGTTTGTAACATTAAATTAATCTCTGTACTCTTTAAAGTCATCCGGCATTTTCACCCTCCAGCCGGAAAGATGTCCTATTTTTCCTGTACCTTAACGGTCAAAACCCCTGTTACTTTTGGATGCAGCTTAATGTTTACCTTATAAACACCAAAATTCTTGATGGCTTCCTCCAGCTGGATTTTCTTTTTATCAATCTCCACATTACACTGGTCTTTAAATGCCGCGGCAATTTCTTTTGTAGAAACAGAACCGAATGCCCTGCCGCCTTCTCCTGCTTTCATTTTAACCACGACTTCTTTTGTTTCCAAATCTTTGGCAAGAGCCTGTGCCGCCTCCAGGATTTCCTGGGCAACCTTTACTTCATTTGATTTCTGCAATTTTAAATCATTGAGATTTTTAGGAGTTGCTTCCACTCCGATTTTTTTCGGTAAAATATAATTTCTTGCATAGCCGTCGTTCGCTTCAATAATTTCACCTTTTTTCCCTAATGTTTTTACATCCTGTAATAAAATAATCTTCATTTATAATTCTCCTTCTTCTAACATTTCATCCAGACATGCCTTGATTCTGGCAATTCCTTCCGAAATACTAATTCCTTCAAACTGACAGCCGGCAATGGTCATGTGGCCACCACCGCCCATGCGTTCCGTAATCACCTGCACGTTCACTTCATCAATGGAACGGGCCGATACATAAATCTTTCCCTGATACTGGGTTAAAACAAAGCTTGCCTTGATTCCTTTGATATTTAAAAGCTCATTTGCCGCCTGTGCCCCGACAATGGTAGGACTTTCCAGCTCGTCACTCTTACATACACTGATGGCATAATCCGTTCTGTATATCTCTGCCTGGCTGACAGCATCGGCTTTTGTCTTATATTCTATGGCATCATCCCGGAATAATTTTCTTACTCTTGTGACATCCGCACCACAACGCCGTAAAAATGCCGCCGCTTCAAAGGTTCTGACACCGGTTTTGCTCATAAAATTATTGGTATCAATCATAATGCCGGAATACATACAGTCCGCTTCATCGGAACGCACCTTTACACCGTCATTGATATACTGTAAAATCTCTGAAACCATTTCACAGGTAGAGGATGCATAGGCTTCCACATATGACAGGGTTGCATTTTCAATGGTATCAGAGCCCTGTCTGTGATGGTCTAACACCACAATGGATTTACACAGTTTCAAAAGCTCCGGGCATTCCGTAAGTCCCGGTTTATTTACATCCACCACCACAAGAACCGCATTGTTTGTCGGCAGCTCCAGTGCCTGTGTGGTGTTTACAATCATATCCTGCTCATAATTTTCATTATTTAAGAATAAATCTACCAATGGTTTTACAGAGGTCGTTACCTGATTTAATACAATATAGGCTTTTCTGTCCAGACTTTTTGCAATACGGTATAAGCCTACGGCTGCACCAAAGCTGTCCACATCCGCCAGACGGTGTCCCATAATGATTACGGAATCCTTTGCCGTCATGATTTCCCTTAATGCATGGGCTTTTACCCTGGCTTTTACCCTGGTACTCTTTTCTACCTGCTGGCTTTTTCCACCGTAATAGGAAATCTTTTCCGGTGTTTTTACCACTGCCTGGTCCCCGCCCCGGCCTAAAGCCAGGTCAATAGACGTTCTTGCAAATTCATAATTCTGGGAGTAGGTGAGACCGCCAAGTCCGATACCGATACTTACCGTTACCGCCATTTCATTTCCGATATTAACAGTCTTTACATCCTCCAGCAGTTCAAATCTGGTATTCTGAAGCTGTGTAACCGCCTGTTTTCTTAAAATGACAAGATATTTATCCTTTTCCAGCTTTTTACAGATTCCATCTACCGCGGCAATGTATTTATTGACTTTACGTTCAATAAGTGCCATCAACAGGGAACGCCTTACCTCTTCAATACTTTCCAGTGCTTCTTCGTAATTATCCAGATAAATCATGCCTACAGCCAATGACTGGTTATCATTTTCCTGCAAAGCTATCCGGAGTGCAGTTTCATCAAACAGATAAAAAGCAATTAAATATCCTTCATAGCCATCGGGACTGATAATATCGCTGTTCTCCGCCATTTCCTTTAAAGGAATCTTTTTAATTTTGGCACTGTATTCCCCGCTTTCCAGGGAAACGGCAACCGCGGCTTCCTCTTCCTCCGCCAGTAATTTTCGGATATTGATTTCCGGAAATATCGAAGAAATCGGTTTCGAATATCCCTTCGGCTTATGAAGTATCTCTTCAAATCTTTTATTAGTCCAGATAATCTTACCGCCATCATCAAGCAACGCATAGGGCACTTCCAGGTCTCTTAATAACTGCCGCTGTATCTGTCCGTATTCCGTAGCAAAGCTGACAAGCTCCGTCAGAATTACAGACTTATTTCTAAGATACATATACATGGTTATTGCAAAGTAAAGAAGTACAAAACAGGACAATACAAGCCCCGCCCGATAATCCAGCAGATAAATCACAAGATTAATAACAGCAAGCAATATTCCCAGATATACGGAAATATTAAGATAGGTTCTTAGAACTCCTTTAATTTTTATCTTGGTTTTATTTTTCATAGTTAATCTCCACTCATTATACAGGATAACAAAACACATGTAAAAATTAGATTTTTATTCTAAATATGAAATGATTATAACACGAAAAAAAACAGTAGGCAATGAGAGTTTCCAAGGCACCGTGATTACTTTATATATTTAATTTTCTTATATTTATTTAATGCTTTGGAGTCTGCTAAAATATATTTATCTGTAAAATCATTGTATTCATCTACCAGTTCTCTGTGAATATCCCATATTTCCTCTTCTGTCAAATTCTTAACATTCACAGCTATACTTCCACTTGGAGCATATTTATATGCTGCCAATAAACTTATTGCTTTTTCAGATAATGTTTTCTGTATACAATCAACCATATTTTTCTGGCACAAACAGTTTTTTCTATAATATTCCCCATTTATATCACCGCTTTTATTGTATGGCTTTATACAATCCTTTACCGCATTATATTTCAACAGATACTTGCAGTATTTTTCAAAATTCTTACAATATCGTGCCTTATCAATATATCCCATTAAACATGAGGTAATATGTGGCTCTTTTCTGATACATCTGTCTATTTCCATGGGGTCTTTTATCATACTCGTATCTTTTATCGACATTATCATATAATATTCAGCACAAACTATTGGTAGTATCACAATCCTATAATTATTCTTTTTCGAAATAAAGCTAATTTCTCTATATAGAGAATAACAATCCTTATTTCCAGGAATTGTATCTAAAAATACAACTATCATATCTGTTGTTTTTAAAAGAGAATCTTTTACGTTATCAACCAAATTTCCATTCCCTTTTGCATATATAAAATTCTTTACTTTATCATCAGAATATGCCGATTTAAAAAGTATACTGATATCTGCATCAGGATGGTCTTCAAATATATAAATCATTGTACTACCTCAATTTCCCGCAATCCCATTTCAATGGTACACCAGTCCGTACAGGTTTCAGCTTCCAAATCACCCTTACAATCAATCAATACTATGATATTTTTCGCCCATTCAGTAAGCTTTTCCTTGAAAGCTCCATTATACATATCATATCTATCAAGCATTAATACTTTCGGATGTATTTTATTTATTACCTCTACTAAATCGATTCCCAGATTATCATCTCCATAAGTGTACCCGATGACCGGCTCTCCGAGCCTTCTTAGCTCTTTTAATTCCTTACAAAGACGTGTTTTTCCTGTAGCTGATTTTTCATCAAAAATATAGATGCCGTTATCTAAATTAACATTAATCTCCACATCATATTTATTATTTTTGTACATACTCTATCCCTCCAATAGAAAAATCAGGCTCAAACGGTCTTTCATTAAACAAATAATAATTAAGTCTTTCTACTGTCGTGAATAAGTATCCGTCAAGTTTAACTTCAATTTTTCCATTCTCCGAGTAATCTTTAATTGTTATCCCCCGTTCCCGCATAATTACCGAACCAGTTTTACATGTTGTCAATATAACATCCAAAGCATTTATTCCACATTCCATAAGATTTATTTGCAAATCCGGTTTATTTAAAACGCACAACGCAGCCTTGCATCCAGTGCTCAATTCCGATAAATATAATTTATAGCCAAATCTATCAATAAACGAACTATCATCGTTATATTTTCCAAGTTCAATTTTAGAAATAACCGCTTTTTCTTCAGGTGTACCTTTTATTCGAATCTGCTTAAATAATGCTTCTATATCCGTTTTGGGAATTTCATTTGCACTCAAATCTGCTATACTTAATTTTAACATCTTTTAGCTCCTTTTTAATTTTCAGTTTTATTATACAGCCAAACCATTGCAATTACAAATCTAACCACTTTTAAATTCCGAAAAAATATCGTTTTTATTATGGACTTTTCCTTGCAGAAACCCAGTTTATTAGGTACACTGTTGGAGTATGTGATTTTTTACAAAAATGGATGAAAAGATTTTTTTATAACAGTAATCAATCTTTAACCTTAAGAAACAGGAGGCTACCTATGGATGCTATATTTTTAGATATTGACGGAACTCTCTGGGATTCCACCTATACAGTTTCAGAAGCATGGAGCAAAGTATTAAATACGAAGCCTGATGTTCAGGCGGATGTCTCTCCCCAAAGACTTAAAACTCTCTTTGGTAAACCGCTTTACGAAATTGCTGCCGCTATTTTCCCGGAATACGACAAAGCCGTACAAAGACAGTTAATTGATGAATGTTGTGCACATGAGCACGATTTATTAAAAGAAAAGCCCGGCCGCATCTTTGAGGGTGTACCGGAAACCATCCGCGAACTTTCCCAAAGATACCCTGTCTGTATCGTCAGCAACTGTGAAGCCGGATATATTGAACTGGTAACCGACAAGCTTGGAGTCAGGGATTGTATTACCGATTTTGAATGTCCCGGCTATTCCGGTCTTGATAAAGGAAGTAATATACGATTAGTCATGGAACGCAATGGTTTTAAAGACATTGTCTATGTAGGAGATACGCAAGGGGATTATGAAGCTACCAGAAAAGCCGAAGTTCCCTTTGTATACTGTAAATATGGATTTGGGAAACCGGATGGATATGAATATGTGGTTGAGAAATTCAGCGAGCTTCTTTCTCTTTTTTAAATCAGAATTTTTTTACAAATACGCAAAAAGGACACCCAAAAATTTGGAGTGTCCTTTTTTAATTATGATTTTTTACTTATTAATACTTCCAAAATCACTCCCATTATACATTATCTTTTTAATCAAAAATAAATTCCAATCAGTTTTTCAAACTGCCAATAGGCACGACATAAACACCGTCGTGACGACGGTATGCGTAATCTCCGGTTCCGGTCAGAATCATGAGGAAAGAAGGAGCTTTCATCTTATCTGTGTCAAGCTTGGTTACCATTGCTTTTAAGCTCTTTGCACCTTCTTCAACCAGCTTATCGCCACCAAGTTTTATTTCAATGAGCCCATATTTGCCGTTCC
>CAZDAT010000117.1:0-6207 GCA_964503695.1 uncultured Lachnospiraceae bacterium | reverse complement strand
GATGCGGGTGAAGTAACTTTTTCAGATACCGCTTTAAGAATTTCCCTGCTTCCTCTGAATTATCAGCCCCAGATTTTATATGAAAATAAATGGTATGCTAAAGATGTTTCTGATAAAACAGGTACCAATATTTATGTGCGTAAAGAAGAGGGAATACATAACTATCATGTACAGCTAACCTCTTCATCGGAATTTAAAAATATCGAACTTCCCAAACCGGAAGAAGTATCAGATACGATATGGGAACAGGTATTTTTGCTAAAGGCAGACTATGATTTAGATTCAGAAGAGATTACATTCCTGTTGTGCCGGAATCTTGAAAGCCCTGCCATAATGATGACAGGAAAAGCAAAGTGGCAGCAGGATATGGATTTTACATGGCAGATATTTGAATATGAATCCGGTTTTCCCCTTGAAATGCAGACAGGCAATGTTGTAATGGCAGGAAATTGGCTTTATGGAAGTAACGGAGAGCATCCGGTTCGAATATCGTTAGAGGATGGAACTGTGGAAGTGCTGGAACATCTGGAACAGGAAGTGAAGGCTTTGGTTGTGGATGAAGCAGAAGAAGAAACAGACTATATAAGACAGATTCTGCCGGTGGGAAGATACCACAACAGTGTTATCTGGAAGTGGGATGTTATTTCTTCTAAAGAGAATGAAGCATTATTCTGTCTGTTTGAAGAACAGACCTTTACAGGAGCCATATATGTTGAGAATGATGGAAACTGGCAGGTGTATGATAAAGAAAAAAATATCTCTGATATAGATATGAGCATGGTTTACAGGAATGAACTGTATCTCCCACAGTAATAGCTTCTATATAGTTTCAAAATAAAATATGTAATTAAACAGCCAATTACGAAAATCTTTATAATTAATTCTGCTTTGTGCAATTTTCATAACTAATACGATAAGTGTTTCGGCATCGACCGATACTTAGTGTCTGTATTTTAGACACTTATGTACCGTTGTCAGATGTCGGCAGCGAAAGGGTACTTTCGTTATAGTTATGAAAATTGTACAAAAGAAAATTTTTTAGGAAGAAAAAGTATCCGTCAGTCTTTTCTCTAAGTTATCAAAATCCGAAGGACCTGCATTCAAAATAAATTCATGAAATTTATAGTCGGTAAAGTCAGAACCCATCAGGTTTCTGGCTTTTTCTTTTAAATCCATAAGAAGCAGATACCCCATATAGTATTTAAGATAATTTCCCGGTTCTTCCAGAATATACTGGTGTATTTCGGTAATTGTTTCTTTGTCAGTGATTCCGTACTGGCTCAAGATACTGGCGGCGGTTTCAAAAGAATCATCATAGTAATGTAACTGGATATCCAGGATGGAGAGTATGGCAAGCTGTAATTTTTTGTCACAGGCTAAAAGCTGATGCCACAGAGTATAAAATTCTTTTGCTTCATCAGAATAAAGCATGGTGGCATAATCATAGCTGTAAAATTCGCAGTAAATAGCCCAGCCCTCTACATAACCGCCATAATTTAAGATATGCCGTATCAAAGGGATATTTTCTTTCTGGCTATATAGCTGATAGTAAACGGTCTGGTTTAAATGTCCAGGATACCCTTCGTGGGCTAAGGTGGTAAATAAGTCTAAGCCTTCCGGTGTGGAACTGTTGTTGATATAAATCGTATTTTTCCAGAAATCATCAATAGGTGGAATCATATAAAAGGCAGGGCTGGTGTACTCTTCCATATAACTGCTTACGGATTTGATGGTGGCAGAGATTGTTTTGCCGGAAGTATCGGAAAGAGAAGGAAAGTCTTTTTCGGATAACTTTTGCAAAACCGTAAGCATCCGGTCTCGGTCTGAAATGGGAAAAGCTTTCCCGATATATTTTTCATAGTCCGGATAGACCGATATTTTTTCCTGCAGCGAGCGAAAGCAAAGCAGATTTTTTTCGTAATCGTTTTTGAGCTTCGCTAAAAGCTGTGGTATGGAAAGAGAGCATCCAATTTGTTTCTGAACATACCATGTATAATAGTCCTGCCCCTGCTCATAGCGGTAAAGACCGCGTAAGGGCACCTCTGTTGTGTTTAACAAAAGAAAGGATTCTTTCAAATTCTGGTAAGCCGGAAGTACGGCTTCTTTTAAGAGAGTATTATTTTTTTGGGTCAGGGCATAAGCCTCCTGTCGGGATAAAATATCCTTTGTGATAAGAGGGGCTAATCTTTCCTGAAAAGACTGCTGTAGAAAATGGGAATTATTTTCCAAAGCTTCCTTTGTGATGATGGTATCGCACTGCTTAATGATTTCCTGCAAAGAGGAGGAAGAAAGACAATATCCCATCCCGGCTCTTTCTTTCTGAAATTCAAAAAAGCTGGAAAAATAGTTGTCGGTATCTGCCAGTAAGGTAAGATAATCCGTAACATCTTTTTTGGAACGGAAGGTGTATTCTGCCATGACCACAGGATAATTTGTAATGATTCCCGATGAGGGAGAAAAACATTCTTCGAAATAGGTATAAGGAAACCCTTCTATTTCCATGGAAAAGAAATTTGTCAGTAAATCATGGCAGTAGGCTTCCTCTTTGGTAAGCCGGAGAGGGTCTGTGGTATTTAAGACAGAAAGCGAGTTCTCAATCTTACTCTGGGATTTTGGCAAATCATCTTTATCATATTTTGGCAGAGTCAACGGATAGGAATCCAGGGAGTAACGGGCCGGGTTGGCTAATGTATAGTGAAGACTTAAGGTGTCAGTGGTAATATCATCAAAAAACAATTGATTGGTAAACTCCCGAAAAGATAATTTTGTTTTGTTTAAAGTGGACAGGCACAGAAAAAATCCAAAAGTACAGCCAAGAAGTATTGGAAGATATTTTTTTAAGGATTTGAGAAATTTATGGACACTGGACATAAAAAGCAAACTCCGCAGTTAAAAATTTTAAAAGGATTCCAGAGCCGTAAAGAAAAGGATGCTGGCTTGGAAAGATATAATAATCTATGAAGAAGAAATTAGTTTCATGCTTTGTTTTAAAAAAGAAGACATAAAAACCATATTTGTGGTATACTAGCCAGAGAGCAGATGGTTTAAATATGTCTGCCGCAAAGGTAAGCAGGAGGAAACTAAATGGGAAAAAATAAGAAAAAACCGTTGCTTCCCAAATCAACGTTAATGATAAGGCTGATAGCAGGGGCATATCTTATATATCTGGCATTTGAACTGATAACGAGCCTGAATGTGGAAAATGGTGCACCTGTGTGGGTATCTGTCCTTGCAGCCCTGGCATTTGCAGTTGTCGGTATTATTTTGGCATTTTGCAGCGGAAAAGATTTTTTAAAGGGTAATTTTCAGGGTGGAATTATGGATGTGTCCGGAAAAGAGATAAAGGAAGAAAATTGATACAAAAAACGAAACAGAAAGAAAAATCAGTCATCAGAATACTTGTTTCAAAGCAAATTGTATAGTATTCTATAAAAACAACACAAAAAAGCTTTGATACATACAGTGAACTGGTAAAAGGAAAACAGGTATTAAAAGCAGAGCAGGGATGATATAAAAAGAGAGGAATCAGTATGAATATTTTATCTCCTTCCATTCTTTCCGCGGATTTTGCAAATCTGGGAAGGGATATTTTAGAAACCAAGAAAGCCGGAGCCGAATATCTTCATATCGATGTTATGGATGGAAAGTTTGTGCCTTCCATTTCTTTTGGAATGCCGGTCATAAAGTCTATCCGTAAAGTAAGTGATATCGTATTTGATGTTCATTTGATGATAGAGGAGCCCATTCGGTATATTAAGGAATTTGCCGATTCCGGTGCGGATATTATTACCATACATCTGGAAGCCTGTGAAAATGTAGGGGCAACCATTGATAAAATTCATGAATATGGACTGAAAGCCGGACTCTCCATCAAACCCAAAACCCCGGTAGAGAGTTTACTGCCTTATCTTGACAAGGTAGAAATGATTCTTATGATGAGTGTGGAGCCGGGCTTTGGAGGACAGAAATATATAGAAGAATCCACAGAGAGAATCCGCAGGGTAAGAAGGATGCTGGATGAACGCAGTCTGTCCGTGGATTTGGAAGTAGACGGCGGAATCAGCGTGGAGAATGTATCTGTTGTCCTGGATGCCGGTGTAAATGTCGTAGTCGCGGGTTCTGCGGTTTTTGGCGGCAATATCAAAGAAAAAACCACAGCTTTCATGGAAAAGCTGAAAGCTTAGGGTGAAATATATTATTGGCAGTCCTGTGTAAATAATCAACAGGTCTGGCAATGTGAAAATAAAGAAAAAGGAGTAATTTTATGAGTAAAGGAAAATATTATATGACCACTGCCATTGCTTATGCATCCGGTAAGCCTCATATTGGAAACACCTATGAAGCGATTCTGGCAGACAGCATTGCAAGATATAAGAGAAATGAAGGATATGACGTTTTTTTTCAGACCGGAACAGATGAGCATGGCCAGAAGATTGAATTAAAGGCGGCAGAAGCAGGAATTACCCCACAGGAATATGTGGATGATGCAGCCGGAAAGATTAAAGAAATCTGGGATTTGATGGATGTTTCTTATGATAAATTTATCAGAACCACGGATGCGGACCACAAACGCGTGGTGCAGAAAATCTTCAAGAAATTTTATGACCAGGGTGATATTTATAAGGGCTCTTATGAAGGGCTTTATTGTACTCCCTGCGAATCTTTCTGGACCCAGTCCCAGTTAGTTGACGGAAAATGTCCTGACTGCGGAAGAGAAGTAAAGCCTGCAAAGGAAGAAGCTTATTTCTTTAAAATGAGTAAATATGCGGATAAACTGATTGAGCACATTAATACCCACCCGGAATTTATCCAGCCTGTGTCCCGTAAAAATGAAATGATGAACAATTTCCTTCTTCCGGGCTTACAGGATTTGTGTGTCTCCAGAACCTCTTTTACCTGGGGGATTCCGGTAGATTTTGATGAAAAGCATGTAACTTATGTATGGCTGGATGCTTTGACAAATTATATTACCGGAATTGGTTATGACGTGGATGGAAGCAGTGAGCAGTATAACAAATTATGGCCTGCTGATTTACATCTGATTGGAAAAGATATTATCCGTTTCCATACCATTTACTGGCCTATTTTCTTAATGGCTCTGGACCTTCCCCTGCCAAAGCAGGTATTTGGACATCCCTGGTTATTACAGGGCGATGGAAAAATGAGTAAATCCAAAGGAAACGTATTATATGCAGATGATTTAGTGGATTTCTTCGGAGTAGATGCAGTCCGTTATTTTGTGCTTCATGAAATGCCTTTTGAAAACGATGGTGTGATTACCTGGGAGTTAATGGTGGAAAGAATGAACTCCGATTTGGCAAATGTTCTGGGAAATCTGGTAAACAGAACCATTTCCATGAGCAACAAATATTTTGGCGGTGTGGTAACAAAAACCGGCGTGGAAGAAGAAATGGATGCCGATTTAAAGGCTGTGGTTTGCGGTACTTTGGAAAAAACAACGGCAAAAATGGAACAGTTACGTGTGGCAGATGCCATGACAGAAATCTTTACCCTGTTTAAACGCTGCAATAAGTACATTGACGAGACCGAGCCATGGGTACTTGCCAAAGACGAAGCCAAAAAGGACAGATTATCCGAGGTGCTTTACAATCTGGTGGAAAGTATTGTCATCGGAGCTTCCCTGTTAGAAGCATTTATGCCTTCTACGGCTGAAAAAATTGTAAAACAGTTAAATACAGGGCTTAGAAGCTTTGAAAAATTAAGCCAGTTTGGTTTGTATGAATCAGGAACGAAGGTTACCGAAACACCGGAGATTTTATTTGCCAGATTAAAGGTAGAAGAAGTGCTGGAAAAGGCAGAAGAAATGTTTGCAAAAAGAAATCAGCCGGAAATTCCTGCGGAACCTGTCATTGATATAGAAGCAAAGCCGGAAATTTCTTATGAAGATTTTGACAAATTACAGTTCCGGGTAGGTAAGATTATTGCCTGTGAGGAAGTAAAAAAATCGAAAAAACTGTTGTGCAGCAAAGTGCAGATTGGCAGTGAAGTAAAACAGATTGTTTCCGGAATCAAACAGCATTATAGCGCTGAAGAGATGGTAGGAAAAAAAGTAATGGTTCTGGTGAACTTAAAGCCTGCAACTCTTGCAGGAGTGTTGTCTGAGGGTATGCTTTTATGTGCGGAAGATGCGGAAGGAAATCTTGCACTTCTGACACCGGAAAAAGATATGCCGGCAGGAGCAGAAAT
>CAZDAT010000116.1:0-6347 GCA_964503695.1 uncultured Lachnospiraceae bacterium | reverse complement strand
AAATCGTTTGACTGGCTATTTTCATCAAACATTCCGATTGTTCCTCTTTCTTTAAGTTCAACATCCGTTTCAGTCAGTTTGGCACCGCAGTTGCCGCAAAACTCTGCATTTTCGAGTATCTCGGCACCGCAATTTTCACAAAATCTTTTTCCCATTTTTCTTTCCTCCCATTATTTCATTTGTTTCTTAAATTCTCTAACTTTCGCATTGTAAGCGACTCTGTTTTGCGGTGTAAATCCAACCAATATCCCACTTCTGCGTTTTAAAAATTCCGTCAAAGTTAAATCATCGACCTTTGAACGATGTTTTTTACCGTCAATCGTACAAAAAAGGATTTCTGTGTTGTATCTGTCCCTTGCGTGTTTATAAACCCAAACAATATCATCATACGCCACAACAATCTTGGTTTTTTTATCATACAACAAATGCTGCGAAAAGCCCATTTTATCATTCGAATTATAGTCCCCCGATATAATCTCATTAGCGTATTGTATTTTACCGGTTCGTGTCAATGTTTTGACAGATTTTTTTGCCGGAGAAGTAAAGGTAAAATAACATATGGTTATAATGAAAAATGCAACTCCGGAAAATCCGCAAATAGGCGCAAAAACCATGTTGTCGGAAAATCCCATCAAAATCGGACTACCTATGTATAATGCTAAAGTTACCCAAATCATAATAAAAAGAATTTTGTACTTCTTTCCAACCAGTTGTGAATAAACATTTTTGATTTCTTTGTTCATATACTTGTTTCCTCCGAAATCCTTTCTTTTAATTTGTCAATAACAGCGGTTTCTTTTTTTATTCCTTTTAAAACACCAAATCCGCCAAGTGCTGCAAATATCAACCCTAGCACCAGATCGCTGGCATAAAACGATAAAAAATCTCCGAAATGTGCAAAAATATATATTAAGTACGACCAAAGCCTTCCGGAAATCTCTCCGTCAATCGCAACACGTATCATATCACTCATAATTTGTCCCGCTAAAACACCGACTATTACAGCAATAGCAACAAACCATATCTTTTGCGTACTCACTTTAACTTTCATCAAATCATATCCCTTTGAGGCCGCAATAGCTATCACAAAACCCAACCACGAAACAAACCAACCCGTACTTGATGCTATCGCCCAAGGAATAGCACCGACCAAGCCGCCGAGCAATGCACCAACAAATCCCAAAACATAATTGTCCGATAAGGAATTATATTTTTGAATATACATTCTGGCAAACTCTTTTTCCTGTTTTTCTTTTTCGATTATCTTTTGTCGATTAATTGCAGCGATTTCCTCCGGCGAAAGTTGCTTTTTTTCAACTCTTTGCACATTACTTTCCATCTTTGCAAACAAATCATCGGATATTGATTCATTTTTCAACAATCCCATATCATCTATAGCACCGCTACCCCTTGATTGTATAGAAATTTTTCTTCCGCACATAGCACAAAAATCATGTTCACCATCAATCCTCGCACCGCAGTTAGCACAATACTTCATCAAAAACTCTCCTTACCTTTAATATCTTGTTTTGAAAAATTCATCACTGTTCAAAATCTTTTCAAAATCAGGACTGTATTTTTCAAAAGTCGGTCCATCAGCAAGCAAATTAAATGTCATTCCCAGATTGCCGTAATTTCCTTTGTTTAATACCAAACGACATCTATCGTTCGGATGATTATCATATTCGTTCTTTATTTTGAAAAATACCCAAGAATACGAACCGCTGTCAAAATCACATGAGGTATAAATTTCTTTCACTGCATCAGTAAATTTTTCCGGCATATCATCATTTATTTCGATATCCAAAGTTATAATCAAGCAGCTGCGACTCGTCACAGATTTTTTTACTGTGTGTCCAAGCTTTTCTATAGTCCTGATTATTTGTTTGTCATAATCATTTAAACTGTCAAACAACCATTCAATCTCCTCATCTTCCAGTTCAGTTTCATTCTCATAATACAAAACATCAATGGTCCCGTCTAATATTTCATCGTTGTCACTTTCCGAATAGATTTGACTGATCAAATCGAACATATATTCTTCTTCAGCGGAAGCATTATCATATTCAAAGCAGAGAAATTTTTTGAATTCTATCGTTCCGTCGTCGTTCATATCTTGCATATCTGCCTGTGCAATAGTCGTATCATTCACCAATAAATACAAAACCCCGTTTTGAACTTGATTTTCAGTAACTTCTGTTGCCTGCGTCGCTGTTTGTTCCTTTGAATCATCAACATCTATATCATCAAGTAACAAATTCAACTCATCCAATCTTTCACTCATCAATTGTGAATCTGTTTTGTTGTATTCCGAAACAACCGTATTTTTATCACCTTTCATGGCAACCGTTATACTGTTTTTATTATTTACGGTTATTTCTTTGATGTCTGTATCAAGCTTTTTATATTGTGTATGCACAGCAATTTCCTTGCCATTCATCAACATTTTGCAGCTATCGGCAATTAACTTTGATGGTGGGATCTTTATCAAAATGGTTTTATAATCAATCCCCTTAAAGCCGACCGAATATGGGCTTCCCAAAGTATCCAATCGTTTTTTTATTAAATCAACATATTCATCAATATCATTCTGAGAATAATTGTCAACATAATAATCATTCGGAGTAAATTCAATCACTATATTTTTACCCGCTAAATTTGCAACCTGATTTTTGCCAAAGCTCGCAGCATCGTCTTCCCATTTAGGCTTATACATTACTTTTGAAGTCAGCCATGTATCCAATTCGCTTTTTTCATTTAATACTTTATTTATTAATTCAACGGTTTTCGTATTAAATGCAGCTCGACTTACTATGTAAAAATCTCCATCATCACCTTGAACAGGAACTACCGTTCCAACCACCGTCGAACTGTCAAATTCTTTAATATCCATAACAAGCTGTAATGGTGTATTATCATAAGAAGGAGTGTACGATGTATTTTCCAATTCATTCTCAACAGCTTCAACCATATCCTTAAAATAAACCTTCGCTCCGTCATCCAGCGTGATTTTTATTACAGACACAGACTCTACGGCATTGTCAATCAACTCTTGATAAATATTTTCATAAAAGTATTTTTTATATTTTTCCATTTCGCTTAAAGAAATGTTTTCACAAGATATTTTCTCAAAAGCTTCTTTCCCAAATGATGATGTTGAGTAATCAACATGATTGTAAATATGGACATCTCCTTTGGTTCGTATCCAATTTAGATTCTGTTTTCTGACTATCGGGTTTTCTCCCATTGCTGTTTCATCGACATAAATCAACAATTTTTCATCGCTGATTTTTACTTTTGCACCTTTATCAATTACTTTTGCTCTGCTTTCAACTTCTTTTTTGATATTTTTAAGTTGCTCCGAAGTAATAGCAGCATCCGGATACAATTCAATTCCTGCTGCTTTATCATTTGTTCCGCCAAACATTTTTATCATTCCAAAAACAACAGCAATAACAGCCAATAAAGATATAACAGAAACACCAAGTATTCTTTTATTGTCAGCGACAAAATTTCTGAATACTTTTAATACTCTTTCTTTCGCCTCTTTACTCTTCACATTGCCATCGGCTTTTTCTGATACACTCAATGCAGTACCGCAATGCACGCAAAAATTTTGCCTTTTGTCATTCGACGATCCACAATTTGGACAGTAATTTTTGTTTAACACATTATCTTTTGAACCATCTTTTGAATCTTTTGCTTCATCAGAGAACATGCTTACCGTTTTATCAGTTTTATTTTCTTCAACCAAAACACCTGCCGTGCCATTTTTAGCCACATCATCCGAGTACATACTCACCGTTATTTCTTTTTCGGAAGTTCCTATTGAAGCTTCATAACCAAGTTGATCTCCGTTGGGATAAGCAAGTTTACTTTCCTCTTTGTTGTATAGAATCTTTTCAAGCTCCGTTCTCATCTGAACCGGGCTTTCGTATCTTTCTTTCGGATTATAACGGCAAGCCTTTAAGACAATTTCCGCCAACCGACCTTCCGCATTAGACGGAGTAGGAATCTCTTCTCCACTCATTCTCATAGCCAGTGCCTTTTCACCATCGCTATAGGTCTTGTCCATGCGGAAAGGTTCCATATTGTTATTCAATAATTTATACATTAAAATTCCAAGAGAATATATATCTACATTGGAATTATATTTTTCACCCTTATATACTTCCGGCGCCATATATGTATATGTGCCTTTTTTTGACAATCCACTTGATGTTTTTTCAAGTGTTCTTGCAACACCGAAATCACCGAGTTTGAAATCTCCGTTTTCCGAAACAAAAATGTTGCTCGGTTTTATGTCTCTGTGTATAATATTATATTTTTGGCATACTTCCAAAGCCTTACATATATCTATACCAATCTTAATTACATCACTTTGGCGAGGTGTATTCATTCTGAAATACTCATTCATAGGTGTTAACAATTCCATACGAATAAATATATCCCATCCAAATCCGTCTTTCTTTTCTTTTACATCGTGATCCTCGTAGCTCACAATATTGGTGTGTCCTTTAAGACGTGACATTACCTGAAATTCCTTAACAAATTCCTCTACAAATCCATAAAAATACGAGGTCACGCTTTTATCATCCATATCAAAGTTATCGTCTCTGAAGCTTTTAAATTCGCTTTGAGAATTTGGAATAGACACAACCTTTAGTGCTGCTTTTATATTGCTGAAATCTCGCCTCTCGATTTCAAACACTTTTCCGAAAGCACCGCTCCCGAGTTCTTTATTTATATACCATTTGCCATCAATCGGCTCAAACTGTTTATAGTAATTTATATCCACAATAACACCTCTTAACTTATCTAATCAGCAATACCTCATTTGAATTACCGATTTATTTTTACAAATAGCATGAAAGGGAACACCCGAATACGGGTATTCGGATGTTCCCCCTTTTGCATCAACCAAAATTCGTCATCGTCTGTTTTAACGACTGGTCTGTGTTTTCAAGCTGTGTAGCCGCTGTATCCATCAATTTTGCGTAGCCTTCGAGCATATCCGAAAAATTGGTGAATGTTGACTGCATACTTTCAAATTTTGAAAGAAAAGCGTCTTGTGCTTCACCTTTCCATGTTTCATTAAGACCATTTACAAGAGTTTTAAGTTTTGCGATAACATCATCGTGTTCACTCTTGTATGTGCGAACATCTGTAGCCTTCTGTCTTAATGTTTCCGGGGTTACCTGAATAATTGCCATTTGAAATTCCTCCTTAGTTTTTTATATATTTATTCAGCATGGCTTGCTGCATAAATCTTAGTAAATAGAATTTATCATATTTTTGCCTGCTTCATCCGTTTTCTTCATTTCATCCGCAACCTTATCCATTAGCGTTGCAAATTCTTCAAGTGCTTCCTCAAAGCTGTCGTAAACAGGTTGCATACTCAAAAATTTGCTGACAAACGCATTCTGTGCATCGCCTTGCCATACCTCACCGATTGTCATAACAAGGTTTGTTATTTTATTCATAACATCATTATGCGTTTCCTTATACTGCCTGATTTGATTGCTCTGCTCCGACATAGTTGACGGATTTACCAAAATTGTATTTGCCATTGTGTTTCACTCCTTATATTATTTGGCAATTCTCAACGACCATGAATTATCGAGTTTTCTCCCTGATTTGTTCAGATATTCTTGAAGTGTTGATATTTTACCTGTTCCGGGATTTGCAATTAGCACATCGCTCGCAAACATATTGTTAGGATCGCAACCATTTTGTACTCCTATCGCAACCATAGAATGACCGCTAACTCTAATTACCACTGCATTACCTTGATTTATCTGATTATACATTTCAGTGTATCGACGGCTTGTAGACCAATTTTTGCTACCCTCTATAGCTTTGGTGTGTGTCCAATTTGCACCACCTTTTCCCGGTCCAGGCCAATCATCTTCCGGATTATAGTATTGATTATTCTTGAATGATCCCACCATCGCATCGGAAGTTGATGTACATCCACCGTTACTTCCGTCAGATTGTTGTAAATCGTAATCGTATTGGTTGAGAACATATTTTTCATCAAATCCGCCGATAACTGTATACTTGCTGTAAGCTCCCGGATTCATATCCTTGCTTGATCCTTCATATTGCTTCACCACATTGGGAATGGTCGGCGTGGTTTCCACCGATTGCACGGGTATATCGGAACTATCATCCCCACCGATATTTTCATTGTCTGTCGAGGGCGTATTTACCTCTGTATTATTGTCGGAATCTTCAATACTCCTTCCGTCGCCTTCGTGAGCGCTTACCGTAATGCCCCAGCCTTTCACCCATTCCGCTATCCTCTCAAGCACCGCAACCGTCGATACCCACGATGCAATGCTCGG
>CAZDAT010000115.1:0-6411 GCA_964503695.1 uncultured Lachnospiraceae bacterium | reverse complement strand
TACTTCCTGTAGATGCAGCTGTAGCAGATGCTTTCCCATCCCCGATTGATGCCGAAATCGCAGTTGATTATGTAGAAGCAGATGCAATTCCTGCTGATAAAATGGGTCTTGATATCGGACCAAAATCTGCAGCCATGTTTGCAGAAGCTGTAAAAACAGCAAAAACTGTTGTATGGAACGGACCTATGGGTGTATTTGAAAACCCTGTTCTTGCAAAAGGAACAATCGAAGTAGCAAAAGCACTGGCTGAAACAGATGCAACAACCATTATCGGTGGTGGTGATTCCGCAGCCGCAGTAAACCAGTTAGGATTTGCAGACAAAATGTCTCATATCTCTACAGGTGGCGGAGCTTCCCTTGAATTCCTGGAAGGAAAAACACTTCCCGGTGTTGCAGCCGCAGACGACAAATAAGGCATCAAGTAAACCAGAATAAAAGTGAGGAAATTAAAAATGGCAAGAAGAAAAATCGTAGCCGGCAACTGGAAAATGAACATGACTCCCAGTGAAGCCGTTAAATTAGCAGAAGAATTAAAACCTTTAGTAGTTAGTGACACTGTAGATGTAGTTTACTGTGTACCTGCAATCGACATCATTCCTGTAGTAGAAGCAGTAAAAGGTACCAATGTAGCCGTTGGTGCAGAAAATATGTACTTTGAAGAAAAAGGTGCTTACACAGGAGAAATTTCTGCAGCCATGTTAGTAGATGCAGGGGTAAAATACGTTATCATCGGACATTCTGAAAGACGTGACTACTTCAAGGAAGATGACGTTTTATTAAACAAAAAAGTGAAAAAAGCTTTCGAAGCAGGTCTTACACCAATTCTTTGCTGTGGTGAATCCTTAGAGCAGAGAGAAATGGGTGTTACCATGGACTGGATCAGATTACAGATTAAATCTGACCTGGTTGGAATCACTGCTGAACAGGTTGCTTCCATGGTTATCGCATATGAACCTATCTGGGCAATCGGAACAGGTAAAACAGCTACTACAGAACAGGCTCAGGAAGTATGTAAAGGCATCCGTGAATGTATCGCTGAAATGTATGATGAAGCAACCGCAGAAGCAGTTCGCATCCAGTACGGCGGTTCTGTAAATGCTTCCACAGCAGCAGACCTCTTCTCACAGCCGGATATCGATGGCGGTTTAGTAGGCGGAGCAGCATTAAAAGCTGATTTTGGAAAAATTGTTAATTACTAATTATTAACCCTTTTGTTTTATCATAATAATGATTAAAATCAGCGGGTTTCGGCTAAAATATATTTATATTATAAATTAGCCGAAATCCGCTTGCTTTTTGCATTTTTTTCGGCTAATATATAATAAAAGTGAAATATAGCCGAAAAAAGAGGTTGCTGGTATGAGTTATATAAAAAGAAATCTGGAAAGTGTGGTAAGTCAGGTTACAAAGGAATATCCGGTGGTTCTTGTCACAGGACCGAGACAGGTGGGAAAGACTACCATGTTACAGAAATTAATGGAAGGAACGGACAGGGGATATGTTACACTGGATGATTTGAGTGAAAGAGCACTTGCAAAATCTGACCCGGAGTTATTCCTGCAGCTGCATAAGCCGCCTGTATTGATTGATGAAGTTCAGTATGCACCGGAATTGTTTACGTATATTAAGCTGAATGTAGATAAAAATCATGAACCGGGAGCCTTCTGGCTGACGGGTTCCCAGATATTCAAGCTGATGCGTGGAGTACAGGAGTCCCTGGCTGGCAGGGTGGCAGTGCTTTCCCTTACCTCGTTATCGCAGGCAGAAATAGCGGGTGTGGAAACGGAGCCGTTTACCGTAGAAATGGAGGCTCTGGCGGACAGAAAGTCGGGCAGAAAAGAAATGGATACAAGAGGTATTTTTGAGCATATTTACAGAGGAAGCATGCCTGCAATTGTAAGTGGTGTAAACAGTAATAGTCAGATATTTTACAGTAGTTATTTATCAACTTATATTGAACGTGACGTGAAAGAATTGTCGGATGCCATCGATTCTCTTAAATTTCTTCGGTTTATCACTGCGGCTGCTGCAAGATGCGGTCAAATGCTGAATGTGGCAGAAATAGCAAGAGATGCAGATATCAATCAGACACAGGCAAAGGACTGGCTTAAAATATTGGAAACACTGGGAATTATTTTTTATCTTCATCCGTATTCCAATAATTTATTAAAACGCCTTGTTAAAACACCAAAATTATATTTTTATGATACAGGGTTGGTCTGTTATCTGACAAAATGGAGCAGTGCAGAGACGTTGGAATGCGGAGCCATGAATGGTGCAATTTTAGAGAATTATGTAGTTGCAGAAATTCGGAAAACTTATCTGAACTGTGGCAGGGAACCATATATGTATTATTATCGGGATAAGGATGCCAGGGAGATTGATATTGTATTGGAGCATGATGGTATCTTAAATCCCATTGAGATTAAGAAAACATCAAATCCTGGAACAGAGCTGATTAAGGTATTTCATTTGCTTGATAAGTCATCCGCACCACGTTCCAAAGGTGCGGTTATTTGTATGAAGCCCGGACTTGGAGTCATTGACAGGGATAATTATATTGTACCGGTTTGGATGATTTAAGCTATGAAAAACAATGTGCAGAATTTAACTTTAACAGCTCTCATGGTAGCCGTTTTGTGTGTTATGGGTCCTTTCACGGTTCCTGTAGGAGTGGTGCCCGTGAGTCTTACGAATATGTTTATTTATTTTGTTGTTCTTATATTTGGAAAGAAAATGGCAGTCAGAAGTGTGGCTTTGTATTTATTAATGGGCTTTGTGGGGCTTCCTGTATTTTCAGGCTTTTCGGGGGGAGCAGGCAAAATTTTGGGACCTACCGGAGGTTATCTTTTAGGCTATCTTATCTTAAGCCATGTCAGCGGCTGGATTATGGAAAAAAGTTTTAGGTTTAAAAACAAAGAAAACAGGAAGAAAAGCGAAAAAAGAAAGAGATTAAGCGGACTAAACAGTTATAAAAATTATGAAAGACAAGTAGAGGTTCTGTCCTTAATGGCAGGAACCGTCTGTCTTTACCTTTTTGGAACCTTATGGCTGATGTATCAGAGTAAATTAGACTTTAAAAGTGCATTATGGATAGGTGTAGTGCCTTTTTTGGCATTTGATATCCTAAAGATTTTTGGGGCAGTAATATTAAAAGAAAGAGTAAAGAAGGGCAAAAGCTTTTGACGTTTATACATAATTGGGGTAGAATGTTAAAGGCGACGCATTAAGAAGTTGATTTACTTAATACGATAGCCTTAGGTAATTATGAAATATGAATGGGAGAAGCAGGATGGAAAATAATCATGATATCATTCGTGAAAAAAGAAGAAAAAAACGAAGGAAAAAGGTCATACTGCAAAAAACAGGTATTGTAGCGGTTCTTGTTGCTTTGGGGGCAGCAGGATTTTATGGGTATCATCAGATACCAAGCGTAAAAGTGGATAAATATATCAGTCAGGCAAGGCAGTATGAAGAAGTGCAGGATTATGAGAATGCGATTGCCTCTTATGAAGAGGCACTGGAGATAGAATCTGCAACCGTAAAAACCTACCAGTATATGGCAAATTTATATCTGGATATGGAGGATTATCATGGAGCCGAAGAAATCCTTCAAAAAGGGGTGCAGGAAACCAACGACAGTCAGATTCAGGAATCCTACCTTACCGTAATGCTGAATGAATCCGTAGAGGAACTGAATGAGGATAAGTGCAGTTTTCTTACGGTAGGGCGTTGTCTGGAGGTTTTGGAGGAGGACAGTGAAAAGACAAGTGCCTATGAGCTGTTAAAGACCTGTTATGACAGAATCTGTCAGATGGAAGATGAGAACGGTATGAATCCGGTGCTTTCATCAGAAGAAGAGGGCTTCGGCTTTGAAAATTATAAAGCGGTTGTAGAACAAATGATTTCTCTTTATGAAAAAGACCGGAAAGAAGAAATGAAAGAACTGCTGGCAGATTATACCGGGATTCAGACACAGAATTTATTTCTTCCCATAAAGGATTATGATGCATATATGGAGCTGGTCATGAAAGCCGGGAATGTACTTTCAGATGAAAAAACGGATAATCTGCAGGCCTGTCTGGAAAAATCCAAGGAAATCTGTGATTTGTTTTTTCCGCTGCTGACGGAATTTGAAGCAGGTAATTATGAAGCGGCAAGGGATTTTATTGTCAGTGATGAATATATTGCCATCCGGGATGCATTTATTAATGAAACCATGGAGTACTGGGAAGGAAAAACTTATATTCCGGTAAGCCGCATTGGCATTAAGCTTCATAATACGGAAGAAGGCTGGAAATTCTCCTTTGCAGATGAAGAGAAAAAAGCCGCAGAATGCGGATATATTAAGGTGTGGGGCTTCAAATGGCTGGACAACGGACATCAGCGTACCGCCATTTCTTATGTTCCGGTAAGTGAAAGCAAGGAATATTATCCGCTGACAGAATATTCCATGATGTACTGGTGGTCGACCCCGATAAACATGGAGCTGACCGAAAATACGTATGCCAGAATGAACTTCCGTTTTGAAGAAAATATATATAGCGAAGAAGGAAAAACCACGAAAGCCATTAATGACTGGGGTGGAAAATATCAGTATAGGGACACATATGAATAAAGGAAATTGTATTTTAATCGGAGCAGGAGATTTGACCATTTCCCAGATTCCGATACAGGAAAATGATTTGTGTATCGCCGTGGATGGCGGATATGAATATTGTAAGCTGTTAGAAATTGTACCGGACTATATTCTGGGAGATTTTGATTCCATCAGCGAAAAAGAAGCTGAAAATGTGGCAGAAATTGCAAAAAAAATGAATGACAGAGTCATTGTACTGCCTGCAGAAAAAGATGATACCGATATGTTGGCAGCCATAAAGCTTGGATTATCCGAAGGCTATCAGAGTTTTCGGATTTATGCCGGCATGGGAGGAAGGGTAGAACATACCATTGCAAACATACAATGCCTTTTGTATCTGAAAGAACACAATGCAGTGGGGTATCTGATGGATGGAACCGGAATGATTCTTGTGGCAAAGGAAGAAGCCATCAGCTTTCAGGACACACTGGAAGGCTATCTGTCGTTGTTTTGTATGGGGGAAGAAGCCGTTGTTACCATTGAAAATATGAAATATCTGTTAAAAGAAGATAAAATTACCAACAGCTTTCCCATTGGAATCAGCAATGAATTTTTACCTGGGAAAAAAGGAAAAATTACCGTTCATGAAGGTGCGGTTATGATGATTGTATCTTATTGATGATAAGTCGAGGCATTTAAGGGAGTGCAGTTACGTTGTTTTTAGTGTAAAAAAGGGAATCTGCATATTGCTTAAAAATAGAAAGCAGTGTTATACTATTGTCGGTAAGAAAATGTACCGGAGTATCTTAAAAAGAGGATAGATACTGAAAAAGTGTGAATACAGCTCATTACAGGCTGGACTATAATAAACCGTATGGAAAAAGGAGAAGAATATGAGTAAGAAACCAACCGTATTAATGATTTTAGATGGTTATGGATTAAATGCAAAAACAGAAGGAAATGCTGTGGCAGAAGCAAAAACTCCTGTGATGGATAAGTTAATGAAGGAATGTCCTTTTGTCAGAGGAAATGCCAGCGGAATGGCAGTAGGTCTTCCGGATGGCCAGATGGGAAACTCTGAGGTAGGTCACTTAAATATGGGTGCAGGCCGTATCGTATATCAGGAGCTTACCAGAATTACCAAAGAGATTCAGGATGGAACATTTTTTGAAAATCCTGCCCTGTTAGATGCGGTCAATAACTGTAAGAAGCATGATTCTGTACTGCATTTATTCGGACTTTTATCCGATGGCGGAGTGCACAGCCATAACACACACCTGTATGGTCTGCTAGAGCTGGCAAAAAGAAATAATCTTTCCAAAGTGTATGTACACTGCTTTTTAGACGGTCGTGATACACCTCCTGCCAGTGGTAAAGGCTTTGCAGAAGCCCTGGAAGCAAAAATGGCAGAAATCGGAGTGGGGGAAATTGCCTCCGTCATGGGTCGTTACTATGCCATGGACAGGGATAATAACTACGACAGAGTAAAACTGGCTTATGATGCCCTTACAAAAGGCGAAGGAAATACAGCCGTTTCCGGTCCTGCAGGAATTCAGACTTCTTATGATGAAAACGTAACGGATGAATTTGTAGTACCTACCGTTGTAGTAAAGGATGGAAAAGCCATTGGAACCATTCAGAATCAGGATTCCGTGATTTTCTTTAATTTCCGCCCGGACAGAGCAAGAGAAATTACCAGGGCTTTCTGTGATGATGACTTTAAGGGATTTGAGAGAGAAAGATTAGACCTTACTTATGTATGCTTCTCCGATTATGACCCTACCATTCCAAACAAGGAAGTTGCTTTCCACAAGATTGCAGTAACCAATACT
>CAZDAT010000114.1:0-6530 GCA_964503695.1 uncultured Lachnospiraceae bacterium | reverse complement strand
GAAGAAGGACAGATTTTTAAAGGAAAAGTTGTAAGCATTAAAGAATTTGGTGCGTTTATTGAATTTGCTCCGGGAAAAGAAGGAATGGTTCATATTTCCAAGATTTGCAGAGAAAGAATCAACCATGTAGAAGATGTTCTTACCTTAGGAGATAAAGTAACTGTTGTCTGTCTTGGAAAAGACAAAATGGGAAGAATCAGCTTCTCCATGAAAGACGTTCCGACAAATAACTAAGTGTTAGATTAGTTACTTATATAAAAGAACAGTATTGTATACAACAAAGTATAAAAATGCTTTATGTTGTGTAGGATGCTGTTCTTTTTTTGTTGTTTTTCATCCGGCTGATAATTTTAACAGGTATTTATGCTTGGAAATTTCTAAAAGAAAAAGTAATATGTTTTTTTTATAATCATATACTTAATTAAACAAGGACAAGATTTCTTTGGATAAAGATTAGTTTCGCAATTACATAATATGCAGTTTTAATAACTGAAACGAAAGCACGCTCTCGCTGCCGACATCTGACAGCGGTACATAAGTGCCTAAAAAACAGGCACTAAGTACCGGTCGATGCCGAAGCACTTTCTTTTTCAGTTAATAAAATTGCACAGATTGAAATTAATTAAGATAAGTTTCGCAATTACCTAAATTATCTTAAATGGGAAAGGAGTATAGGAGATTATGATTAAGCCGGAAAAAAGTGAACGACTGATTTTTCCCATGGAGCGGGAAAATATCTGGAAAAATGTGCTTCAGCATATAGAACATATTACGGAAATAAGAATACGTGCAGGACAGCCTGTTTTGATTTATATGAAACAAAAGGAACTGAGTCTGGATGAAGAGGGTAATTTTATCTATACTCCCCGGAATGGAAAAGTATTTACCTATCAGGAGCTGCAAAGAATGGTCGATTTCTGGTGCATGGATTCCAGATATGCTTTTCAAAAGGATATAGCAAAGGGATTTCTGACATTGGAAGGAGGACACAGAATTGGAATCTGCGGCGAAGTCGTCACGGATAATCTTGGAAAAATACAATCCATAAAATACATATCGGCTGTAAACATCAGAATTGCTCATGAAATAAGAAATGCGGCAGATAAAATTATGCCCTTTATCTATGAAAAGGAAAGCATTCGTAATACCTTGATTATCTCACCGCCGGGAGCCGGGAAAACCACGCTTCTCAGGGATATTATCCGCAAATTATCTTATGGAAACAGCAGTTTTCATGGAGTCAATGTGGGGCTGGTGGATGAAAGAGGGGAAATAGCCGCGTGTTTCCAGGGGATTCCCCAGTTGGATGTAGGTCCCAGAACAGATGTTTTGGATAATTGTGAAAAATTATCGGGAATGAAAATGTTACTTAGGAGCATGGCACCGGATGTAATCGCGGTGGATGAGCTGGGAAGCAGGGAAGAAATGAATCTGATTGCCCAGATGAAAGGTACAGGCTGTTCTCTGATAGCCACCATGCATGGAGAAAATATAGAAGAGATTATGAAAAAAGAAATGTTTTTTGGGAAAAGTAAGCAGGATATTTTTCAGAATATTATCATCTTAAAAAAAGAAAGTCAAAAATTTCATGCACAGGTCTACCGGATGGAGGATAAAAAAATATGCTGCAATTATTAGGTGCAGGTCTGATTCTTATGGGAAGTCTGGGATATGCCTGTCTTTTTATTGAAAAAGAGAATCGTGTCATAAAACGGATGGAAAACTGGGAGATAATTTTACAGATGTTTCAAAGTGAGATTACATATAAAAAACAGCCCCTTATTTTTGCACTGGATGAAATATCCGGGAAACTGACCGGAGAAGAAGGAAGATATCTGAAAAAAATAAGGGACAGGATGTTTGAAAATAAAAATGAAAGCTTTGCGAAAATCTGGTCAAAGGAAAGTGAGATTTATGCAAAAAAAGAAAAACTGACTAAAGAAGAAGAAAGTCTGATAAAGGAATTTGGAATTATGACAGGCTTTGAGGATGAAATGCTCCAGATAAAATTTATAGAAGAGCAGGAGAAAAAATGGCAGGTTTTAAAAGGAAAGAGACAGAAAGAGCATCAGGAAAGGAAAAGAATTGTATGGACTCTGGGAGGAAGCATAGGACTGATTCTTATACTAATTCTTTGGTAAGGTGAAAATGGAGATTGGCTTGATTTTTAAAATTGCAGCGGTGGGAATCCTGGTCACAATTTTAGGACAGGTTTTGAAACATAGCGGAAGAGAGGAGCATGCTTTTTTGATATCACTGGCGGGACTGATTATTGTTTTATCATGGATTATTCCATACATCTATGATTTGTTCCAGTCGATTCAGGCATTGTTCCAGTTATGAAATCCGGGAGGTGAAAGTAAAATATGGATGTGGTAACTATTTGTATGATAGCCGTAATAGGAACAATAACAGCTGTTATAGTTAAATCCCATAAGCCAGAATTTGGAATTCTAATCATAATTACCCTTTCCATGCTTTTTTTAGGATGGATGCTTCAGATTTTTGGGGAAATGGAGAAGCAGTTTCAGAGTATCTCCTCGGAGCTGGAGCAGAACCGTTCCTTTTATAAAATTCTGTTTAAGATTATGGGTATTACCTATATTTGTGAATTTTCCTCAGGCATCTGTAAAGATGCAGGATATTCTTCCATTGCATCCCAGATAGAAATTATAGGAAAAATGTTGGTATTACTGTCCGGTATGCCTGTTCTTCTGGCGGTCATCGAGACAATTGAAAATTATAAAATTTAAATTAAATGTAGAATTAATAAAGGTTAAAAGAATGGAATTTCAAGAGATATATAATGATTTGAATTTGCAGGAGCTGGAAAGAAAGCTACAGAATTTTTCCTCTGTGGGAATATCCTTTGGGGAAATCATTGAGGAAGTATATCAGGGAAATGAAAATGGCATCCTGAAGCTTTTCTTGCAGAAAATAAAAGAAATATTCTGGACACAGGTGGCAGACATAAAAAGCATTTTTGTAACGATTGTGGTAATTATTCTGATATCTGCCATTTTTTCGACGTTTAAAGATACTTTTCAAAACAGCCAGATTTCTGAAATTTCCTTTTATATAAATTATCTTCTTCTGATTGTCATATTTACCAATATTTTTGCAGGTATGCTGGAAATCGGGGAAGAAGCCTTAAGAAATATAGAAGAATTCATGAAAATATTTTTTCCTACATATTTTTTGATTGTAGGCAGTACGGCAGGAGCCGCCACCGGATTTGCATATTATCAGATTTCGGGTGTTATTATATATCTGGTGGAGTGGTGTCTGGTTTCCATTATGCTTCCGGCATTAAGTGCATATATGCTTTTTGTTTTTATGAATGGCATCTGGGAAGAAGAAAAACTTGCTCTTTCCCTGGAGATTTTTCAAAAAGGGCTGAAGGTAATCCTGAAAGTTTTATTAGGGATTCTGACCGGGGCCGGCATGCTCCAGTCCATGATTACACCCATTGTTGACAGGGTGCAGGGAGAAACGGTTTATAAAGCCGTAGAGATTATTCCGGGAATTGGGGAAATGGCGGAGGGAGCCCTGCGTATATGGCTGGGGAGTGCCGTTTTAATCAAAAACAGTGTAGGAGTTGCGGGATGCCTGCTTTTGCTTATGATATGCCTCTGGCCTGTGATAAAAATAGGTGTGGTAGGGTGTGTAATTAAAATAACGGCTGCAATATTAAGCATTGTGGGAGATAAGAAAATGATTCTTTGTATGCATCAGGTAGGAGACGGAATCTTAATGATTTTGCAGACTCTGTTTTATGGAGTGCTGTTTTTCATGGTTTTGATTGCAATTACCATTTATACCACAAATGGAGGATTTTAAGATATGTTTTCTGTTTTTCTGGATGTGATAAAGCGGATTGGAATTTTTATTATTGTAAGTCAGGCAATTCTACATTTTGGTATCGGAAGAAAATATGAAACCTACATGAAGCTTGTGGTTTCTTTTATGGTAATCGCACAGATTATTTTTTCCTTTGGGATTTATCTGGGAAAAGAGGAGAAAACTGTTTTTTTTGTTTCCGAAGAGGAATATTATGAACAATGGAATGAAAATCTGAAAAGGATGGAAGAGAATTTTAAAAATAAGCAAAAGGATATGGAGTATGAGCTGAAAGAAAATAGTTTGCATGAAGGAGAAAAAACGGAAGAAAAAAATCCTGACCGCAGGATTCAGATAGAAAAAATAGTAATTCAGTAAAAGGTTAAATAAATGAAGAAAATAAATTTTGATTTAATAAAACAATATGTCATGAAAAAAGACAATATGCTGATTCTCATATTAACGGGAATCCTTTTTCTGGTGATTGCATGGCCGGTTGGTGAAAAGGAGACTTCTGATACGGACATGAATGGAATGTGGAGCAGAAGTGGTGTGGATTCCGGTACGAATGATGAGAAAACAAAACAGGCATATGAAAAATTACAGGAAAATGGAACGCAGGAAAGTACAGGGGACATTTTGGAAGAAGAGTATATGATAGAAAAACTAGAGGAAAAATTAGAGAAGCTTTTATCTTCGGTCCAGGGGGCAGGAAAGGTGCAGGTCATGATTACCTTGGCGGACAGGGGAGAAAAAATTGTGGAAAAAGACATTCCCTTAGAGCGAAATAATGTGGTGGAAAATGATTCCACGGGAGGAAACCGCAGTACCAATGAAATGTATAGCCAGGAAGAAACGGTATACTATATCAATGCAGAGGGAGATAAAATACCGTATGTTATTAAAGAAACCAGTGCCAGTGTGGCGGGAGTCAGTGTAGTGGCACAGGGGGGAGATAACATAGAGGTACAAAAGAATATAAGTGAGATGATTCAGGCATTATTTGGAATAGAAGAACATAAAATTAAAGTAGTAAAGATGAAACAGCAAGAATAGGAGAGATTGCCTTGAAAAGAAATCAAATTATGATTACAGCTTTAGCCATTATGATTGCCGTAGCAGGATACTTAAATTTTGCAGGCAGCAAGATAAAGGAGGAAACTTTAGTTGTGACGGATGACGTTATGACCGAGGAAGAAATGACGGCATTGTTGGATTTATCAGAAGACGATATAGTTTCTGATATAGATAGTATGGATGAAGAACTGGTTCTGACAGAGAATTATACCAGTGAGGAGATGGTAATTGATACCTCTGCCAATGTGGAAGAAGAACTGGATGAAGTCATAGAAGGAACTCCGGGAGAAGCCGTTTTTACCAGTACACAGGCGGTATCTACTCTTTCCGCGGCAAAACTGTTAAAGGAGCAGACAAGAGCCAAAAATCAGGAAATGCTGGAGAGTATTGTAAATAATGAAGTCCTGGATTCTGCACAAAAGCAGGAAGCGGTAGAGGATATGGTGAAGTTTACCAGACGAAGCGAAATGGAAATGGAAGCAGAAATTTTACTTTCTGCAAAGGGATTTACGGAAACGGTGGTCAGTATCGGTGAGAATAATGTGGATGTTGTCGTGTGCCAGGAGGATTTGACAGATGCACATCTGGCACAGATTATGGATATTGTAACCAGAAAAACAGGAATATCTGCGGAAAATGTCATTATCAGCAGGGTGACACAAAAATGATTTTATGATATACTACTAAGAACTTTGGAAAGTTACTATTGGAGGAACAAAAATGGCTGATTATGCAAGCGAAATAAATAAGAGAAGAACCTTTGCGATTATTTCCCATCCCGACGCGGGAAAAACTACCCTGACAGAAAAATTTCTGCTTTATGGCGGAGCCATCAACCTGGCAGGAAGTGTCAAGGGAAAGGCAACGGCACGACATGCAGTTTCCGACTGTATGGAAATTGAAAAAGAAAGGGGTATTTCCGTTACATCCTCTGTTTTACAGTTTAATTATGATAATTACTGTATTAACATTCTGGATACCCCGGGACACCAGGATTTCTCGGAAGATACCTACAGAACCTTAATGGCGGCAGATTCCGCGGTCATGGTAATAGATGCTTCAAAAGGTGTGGAAGCACAGACCAGAAAATTATTCAAGGTCTGTGTCATGAGAAAGATTCCGATTTTTACATTTATCAATAAGTTAGACCGGGAAGCAAACGACACCTTCGAGCTTTTAGATGAAATTGAAAAAGAACTGGGAATTGCTACTTGTCCCATTAACTGGCCCATTGGGTGCGGTAAGAATTTTAAAGGTGTTTATGACAGAGAAACCCATTCTGTGGTGACCTATACAGATACGGAGAAAGGTACGAAAGAAGGGGAGACTTCCATCATCGCACTGGATGAGGAAGAGAAGATTCTGGCACATATCGGGGAAGAGAATAAGAATCATTTAATGGAAGAAATTGAATTGCTGGATGGTGCCAGTGCAGAATTTGACCTTGATGCAGTGCAGAGAGGTGAACTGACCCCCGTGTTTTTTGGTTCTGCATTAACTAATTTTGGTGTAGAAATCTTTTTACAGCATTTTTTGAAAATGACCACAACACCGCTTCCAAGAAAATCCGATAAGGGGCTGATTGACCCTGTCAAAGAAGATTTTTCAGCCTT
>CAZDAT010000113.1:3944-6636 GCA_964503695.1 uncultured Lachnospiraceae bacterium | reverse complement strand
ATTCCGAGCTGTTCAAACTTTTCTTTATATTCGTTTTCGTAAATTTCCGCGAAAATATCCTTAAATGTATGGTCGTACTTTTTGCTTATTGTATCCTTGGTAGAGAACCAAAGGTCTTGTTTTGTATCAATTGCATACTTAAAGCAGGAGTGTGCAAACGCCTTAATGGAGCTTTCCTTATTATACTGACCCTGAAGAATACCGCCACACTCGAAATCGTATATTTTCTCGCGTGTTTCGTTTCCGTCTTTATCCGTATAAACAAGCTCAGCTTTTGCACCTTCAGGTACTTTAAGCTCTGCCGCTTTATAAACGTCACCGTAAGCGTGACGTGCGATAGTTATCGGCTTTTCCCAGCTTCTTACTGCGGGTTTTATACAGTCAAGCAAGATAGGCGCACGAAAAACGGTTCCGTCAAGCACGGCTCTGATTGTTCCGTTAGGGCTCTTCCACATTTCGGAAAGGTTATATTCCTCAACTCTTTGAGCGTTGGGGGTTATTGTCGCGCACTTTACGGCAACGCCGTATTTTTTATTTGCGTTTGCTGCGTCCCATGTAACCTTATCCTTTGTTTTTTCTCTTTTGACAAGTCCCAGATCATAATACTCTGTTTTCAGCTCTACAAACGGCAAAATAAGTTCGTCTTTTATCATTTGCCAAAGAACTCTTGTCATTTCGTCCCCGTCCATCTCAACGAGGGGTGTTGTCATTGCGATTTTTTTCATTTTCAATACCTCCAAACTTACTTTTCTTTCGGAGAACGTCGAGCAAAAGAACTCGAATTTTACCTATGTTTTTCTATTTTCCTTTGTTTCGTTCCTACAAAGCAAAGTACAAAATTTTATGTTTTTTCTAAGAAAAGCAAGTAAAAGAACTTGAAATTCACCTATGCTTTCCTTTATCTCGCGGTTTACTTCTACCGAAATCAAAAAGCCAACGATTATTTGTTGTTTTTCTTATAATAATTCATAAGGCATCCGTCGAGGATAATTTCTTTTTCGTCATCGGTAAGTCCCTTGACGTAAAGCTTGATGTCGCAAACTTCACCGTTCTTTTTCACTACCTTGGCGTCAAACTCCTCATTTCCGTTCTCGATCTTTTTACGAACATCGGGAACAAATACAAAGTCGCCTTCGCTGTAATCGAATTTTTCGCTTTCGTCAATTGTAAACGGCAAGATACCCCAGTTTATGCAATTGCTTCTGTATCTCTTTGTTGCAAATTCATAGCATATGTTCGCAAATCCTCCGAGAACTTTTTGACATGATGCCGCCTGTTCTCTTGCTGAGCCGTCGCCAGGCTTGTTTGCAAATACGCATGAACCGAACTGTGTATTCTTGCAAAGCTCATCTGCGTTTCCTACTTTAGAGAGAGCATTCTTTAACTTTTCGGAAACATCTCCGTTTCTTCTTGCGCGTTCATCCTTGTCAACGTTTTTGCTTCTTCCGACATATTCGGGTACACGTCTTGAAAGTGCAAATTCAGAAAGTCTTAAGGGATTACTTCTGTAAGAGGAGGTTTCACCCGATGGAATAAGCTCGTCCGTTGTTGTAACGGGGTCGCGAATTACTGCACAAAGCTCGACAAGAAGATTGTCGGAAAGCTCGTACATACTGGGCCAATCGGTGATGTTCGGACCTAAGATTAACTCCTCATCGGGATTTGCCTTGCCGAATCCGTAATAAAGTCTGTTTTCATATACCGTTTTATCAAAATGATAATCGTAATGGCATGACGTGTATTCAACGTCGGTTGCCGCTGTGATTACACCGCCGTTTGCCGCTGTTGCCGCGATACTTCTCGCGTCCATAAGCGCAACTCCTGCAATCTGTCCTTCGCCGGGCTTTGAGCCTTCGCGGTTGGGGAAGTTTCTTGTGGTATGTCTTAATGAAAGACCGTTATGACTAGGAACGTCTCCTGCTCCGAAACAAGGTCCGCAGAATGATGGCTTGATTACCGCGCCCGCGCGAAGAAGCTTTTCGGTAACGCCAATCTTTGTAAGCTCTATGCTTGTCGGAACGCTTGTGGGGTAAACCGAAAGAGAGAAGTAACCGTTGCCTGTGTTTTTGCTGTCGAGAATATTTGCAGCCTCTACGATGTTGTCGAAGATACCGCCCGCACATCCCGCGATTATTCCCTGATCGGCATAAACTTTTCCGTCGTGAGCCTTTGAAACAAGGTCATATTTAAGACCGCCGAACTTTTCTGCCGCTTCCTTTTCAACCTTTTCCAAAATTTCTTTTGCGTTTGCGTTAAATTCGTGAATTGTATAAGCATTTGACGGGTGGAAGGGAAGAGCAATCATGCTTTCCTGCTTTGAAAGGTCGATTGTTATCATACTGTCATAGTACGCAACCTTTTCGGGCTTGAGTTCCTTATAATCTTCGGGACGCTTATGAGCTTCGTAATACTTTTTCGTTTCGTCGTCCGTTACCCAAACCGATGAAAGACAAGTGGTTTCGGTCGTCATTACGTCAATGCCGTTTCTGAAATCTATGGGAAGGTTTTTAACGCCGGGACCTACAAATTCCAAAATCTTGTTCTTTACAAATCCCGTTTCAAATGTTGCCTTGACAAGACTTAGTGCAACGTCGTGAGGACCTATTCCGCGTCTCGGCTCGCCCGTAAGATAAACGAGAACAACCTCGGGACGTTTAACGTCGTAAGTGTTTTTCAAAAGCTGTTTTACAAG
>CAZDAT010000113.1:0-3844 GCA_964503695.1 uncultured Lachnospiraceae bacterium | reverse complement strand
GCCGTTTGGATAATGCCGACGTATGTAATGTCGTGAGAAACGAGCGCATCGAACTTTATGTGAAGTACATCTTCCGAAGTTTTGTTGTCATGTGCGCTTAAAATGCCGTATGCTATAGTACCTTTTCTTGCCTGTTCTGCAGGAACGTCACACTTTTCGACAGGTGTGCCGTCAACAAGAAATATACCTTCTTTTCTAAGAGTTATCATATTTTTTGCCTCCAAAATATATATATTCAATTATACTAAATTTTCGTGCGCATGTCAATATTTAAGAGGTGACTTTTTGCAACGTGTGCATTGTTCGTTTCAACGACAGATTATTCGTCAATCGGCAAAATTATTTGTGTTATAAATTTTGACGGATCCTTATGTTGCGGAGGTCCTTCGACGTAAATATGACGGCACTTGCCGAACAGTTTTAGACTGTTTTCTTTTGCGAAATCTATCATTTTTTCTCTTACTTTTGGAATATCCTCGTACGCCCCGTGATGAAAACAAGAAATTGCACTAAAGCGCGGAATGCTTATTATGTTTTCCCCTTGGCTTTTGGAGTCAACCGACACTGCATATGTTAAAGCATCTGTATCGCTTAGCGGATATTCGATAAAATACATACGCCTTGAAATATCCGTTTCGTATTCTCTCATAGCTTCAAGAGCCGTTTTTCTCAAAAGAGCGGTTCTTTCATCTATAGAGTGCGTATTGTACTTTTTCACATAAACTGTTTGCTGTTCAATGGTGATTTTGCTTATTTGATTTTCGCTTTTTTCTGCCCTTTCGTATAGCTTTTCTATGGTAGAATTCAGGTCGTCGCGCATTTTTTCCAAATGCTTTATAAACGACATAAGATCAGTATTGTCGTTAAAATAGTCTTTGATTTCATTAAGAGAAAAACCGAAATTTTGAAAAAGCCTGATTGTGCGAATTTGAGTGAATGTGTCAATAGTGTAATATCTATTGCCTGTAGCACCGTCTTTTTTATCGGGACTTATAAGCCCTTTTTCTTCGTAATTCAGTATGATCTTTCTCGTAATGCCTACAGATTTTGCAATTTCCCCTATAGAAAACAAATCCTTGTTATTCATAATTACTCCTTGGAAAAATGATATTTTTTCAAAAAAACTATTGCATCGACCATTGATGTACGATGTATAATTATTATATAATAAATAAGAAAATTTTCAATATGTCACCGATGATGTTTTTTGGAAATTTAAGAAAAGAGGTTTGTTTATGAAAAAAACATTAAGCGTACTGCTTGTAGCGGTGTTGTGCATGGGTTTACTGCCGACTTCGACTATGGCTGCGCCGACAATGCTAAAGCACGTTGACATTACTATTGAACTTCCTGGAGGAGGCGACGCGTTCGACTGGAGCTATATTCCAACTGTCACTTCTTTCAAGAGCGGTAACACCGACCTTCTCGCAAACGGTGGCGGTATTCTGTATGCCCACTGGGACGGCGAGTACGACTGCGATGAAAACGGTATTCCCTATTTTCGCAATGGCGGAACATATAATTTGACCTTTAAGCTGATGTTTGGCTCGGGCTGCTGCGCCAACTACAAGGTTTTGTCAAGTGGCGAATCTGTTGCCATGCCCGAAACTTTTTCCGCCACAGTTAACGGCAAATCCGCTACGGTGACGCGCAACACTGCCGCGTATTACCCTGAGATTTCCGTAAGCCTTACGCTTGAGGGCGAGGTGTTAAATGCTAAGCAGAAGGCAGAGCGCGATGAGGAGTGGGAGCAAATAAAAAAAGCTCGTCGTGCCATGTCTACTCCGCGAACGCGACAAGAAGCTGAAACGTATAATCGTGACAATATGCCCGAAAAGGTGGTTGTGGTGACAGATCCCGAAGGCAGAGATCTTATGGAAAATCGGGAAAATATGACCACCGTAATATTTAATGTTAGCACTGCGGATAAGATGGCGACGGATGTCGCAAATTCTGACTATCTGAAGGAAATCTGGCTCAGCCCCGAAGTAGACCCTTACGAATTCACATATAAACTGCGTCAGGCTCAGCGAAATATCGTAGGTGGATATTGGTATTGGGAGGTTTACGCTTCAAGTCCTATGTATCTTTCCGAGGGAACGGTGTTCATTCCCGAATCCCGTGTGAGCGAGTTTAAAAAGATGATAGATGATAAGGAGTTTAACGGTTATACGGGCGGTGCTTTAACCATCAGAAGTTACCCTGGCGATGACGTTGTCGCCGCGCAAAAGGCGGGTGCTTCTGCCACAAAAGAAATTTGCACCTCCCATAAGTACACAGAGCAGATAAGGTCAGCTGACAGAGTCTATCATTATGCGGACCATGACGATCATTATCTCTATTATTTTTCCTGTGCATACTGTGGTAAGTGCGAATATAACACGAACCATGTGGAGTATGATGAACAACTTCTTTCGGATAAGGAACTATTAGAAAAATATAAAATCAGCTACGCTGCAATTCAGCACCACGGCACAGTTTATGGCGAATTTCCCGCCGACGAAGTTTATATAGGCGTAAATGCCGTAGGCGAGCACGTATGGTGGAACACCTGCCATTTATGTGGCGTGTTCAATCCATATAAACTTAATACCTACGATCAACTTGCGACCGTAGGTAAAGATCGCACATTTGAGGAGTATAAGGCACAGACAATAGCTGGGAACAAGCGTTTGGAAGAGCAGGCATTAAACAGCACCGACAGGTACTATCCCGGTACATTCAGTCTGCCTTTAAAATCTGATGCTAAGATAAGCACATGGGCGCAGAGCGATGTAAACCTTGCCCTTAACGATAATTTGCTTGATACTTCTCTTCTCGGCAACGACTACACCAAGAATATTACCCGTCTTCAATTCTGTTCCCTTGCGGTAAAGCTTGCCGAGGAGCTGACGGGCGAGATTCTTCCTGCCGCGAGCGCTAACACTTTTAAGGATACGACGAACATCTATGCGCTAAAAGCATATGCTGCGGGCATTACCTCGGGAACAAGCTCTACAACCTTTGAGCCAAACGGCACGCTGACGAGAGCACAGATGGCGACATTTATTTACCGCACTCTTCGCTATGTCGAAAGAAATTCCGACTATAGCTACACCGACTATACATCAAAACTCTCAAACTATACCGATAGCAATCAAATTCAGCCCTGGGCGACGGAAGCCATGGCGTTCATGAACGCACTCGATCTTGTCAAGGGTACAACTTCAACTACACTTAATCCTGATGGAAAGTGCACTATAGAACAGGCGATAACCGTGACGGAGCGTAGCGTCTATGCACACTTGCTCGGCTGGTATCAGGTCTGTCGGCGCAAGAATGTGTCTGCAACATCTGACCTTGGCAAAGCGAGAGTGGGTGCATTTGGACTGCGAGAAGGCAGCTATGTTTGGGTAACAGGTCGTCGTTATGGTGCCAAAGTTTCCACGATCGACGAAAGAAACGGCGCGGAATCCCTATTTGTACCTATCATAAACCCGTTCAACGGACAACCCGCGGAAATGAAGAACGGCGACCTTGTTCCTGTGCGAAATTAAAGTGTTTCGTATATTTGATAGCGAGTATTTCGAGTAGCACGGATAGTCTGCGAAACAATTAAAGATAATAAATAACCAAGGGCAAATCCAAAATGTTTGGGTTTGCCCTCTTTTAAGAAAAATATTCTTTTTAATAAGTCTCATGCTTTTGAAAAAGCTTACTTTTTCTGCCGTAAATTCTTTTGTCAGGGGCTACATGTTACTAATTGCCACCATTCGTTTCGAAATGGAAAAATCTTACTTAAATATTTCCGCCATATTGTGTATAAGTTCGGGTAAATATTTCGTTTTGTTTGCGTTCTTCTTCC
>CAZDAT010000112.1:0-6661 GCA_964503695.1 uncultured Lachnospiraceae bacterium | reverse complement strand
GTATTTTTGTGCCAGTAATCTTACCAGCTCAAACTGAGCCGTATTGGTGTCCTGATATTCATCTACATGAATATAGCGGAAACGTTCCTGGTAGTTTTCCAGAACTTCAGGACAATTCTTAAACAGTTCCACTGTTTTTACGATTAAATCATCAAAATCCATGGCATTATTCTTTTTTAATGCTGTCTGGTATTCTTTATAGACTTCGGCAATTTTTTCATACTTATAGTCCCCCATGGCATTGAGGGCATATTCTTCCGGTGAAACCAGTTCATCCTTCGCCTTGGAAATGGCACCAAGAAGTGTCCTTTCCTTATATTGCTTCGTATCTATCTGCAAACGCTTACAAATGTCCTTCATCAGGGTTTTCTGGTCATCCGTATCGTAAATGGTAAAGCTGGTATCAAATCCCAGTCTGTCACTGTGTCTTCTTAAAATTCTCACACACATGGAATGAAACGTGGAAACCCATATCTGGTCAGAACCAAAGCCTGCAATATCTTCCACCCTTGAACGCATTTCTGCGGCTGCCTTATTGGTAAAGGTAATGGCAATGATGCTCCAGGGGCGTACCCCCATTTCTTCTATCAGATAGGCAATTCTGTGGGTAACAACCCGCGTTTTACCGCTTCCTGCCCCTGCCAGAATTAAAAGCGGTCCTTCCGTATGAAATACCGCTTCTTTCTGCTGTGTATTTAAAGTATCGTATTTACTCATAATATTCTCTAAATTCCTTTCTTTTCGTTCGGGCAAAGCAGTAACATACTTCTTTCTTTTTCCCGAAAAAGGGCTGTCTGCATCATCAAACCCCAAAAGATGGCAACAGCCCTATTCTTATCATTCATTTTTCTTTTACTGCCTGCGGGAACCGGATTTATACTAATTTCTGACCGCAGTTACTACAGAAGTTAGCACCATTTGTCGGTGTTCCGCAGTTGGGACAAAACTTCGGTGCATTTCCTCCTGTCTGGTTCATCTGTCCATATCCCTTTGCCCCGGACTGCATATTCATCTGATTCACCATCTGCTGTCCCAAAGCCATTCCCATCTGGATGCCTGCCATTTCCCCTGCCATACTGCCACTTCTGCCACCTTTTGCAAAAGAATCCGCCATGGAAAGCTGCTGATATTTATTCACATCGCCTATCATTGCCTGTGCGGCAGCTTTTTCCTGCATCTTCTTAATTTCTTCCGGATACGAGAAGCTTTCAATAGTGAAGTTGGTAATGGCAATTCCCAGTTTTTTCATTTCGCCATTCAGTTCTTCACAGATTCCTTCTCCAATCTTTCCGGCATCCATCTGAAGATTGAACATATCCCTGCCTTCCTTGCCAATCCAGCTCATCAGCATGGGATTCAAATCCGTAATGATACGTTCTTTTACATCTTCTACAGAATAATTCTGGCGAATGCCTGCAAGCTTATCAATCAGAATATTATAATCATCAATCTTACAGCTAAAAGTACCAAACGCACGAATGGGCATTCCTCCCGGAAGTCCCGGTGCCGGAAGGTTAATGGCATTTTTAGTTCCCCATTTTACCAGAATTTCTTTCGTATTTATAAAAAGTACTTCTGCACGAAGGGGGGTGTTAAATCCGAATTTAAAGCTCTTTAAAGTGGTAAGGAATGGAATAATCTGGGATTCCACTTCATAATTCCCTTCCTCCTGGAAGATGCCTTCTATCTTTCCATTATATAAAAACACAGCATCCTGGCCGGGCCGAACAATCAGTCGGGAGTCCTTTTTAATTTCCTCGCTCTGATATTTCCAGAAAAGCACTCCTTCTTTATTTTCATTCCATTCTATGACACTGGCAAACTGTTTTGAAAAAAATCCCATAACATTCCCCTCCGTTTAGTTTATTGTATTCTTTGCTCATTATACCATGTTTCTTTTTTACAGAAAAGCAATTTATAAGATTTTCATATTTTCTATTTCACTTTTTCGGCAAACTCTGTAGTTACCAAATCTTCATAAGGTACTGCTTCTTTTATGACCTCTGCATCCAGCAGAATGTCCGGCAAGAGCCGGAAGGCTTCTTTGCTAAATACCAGATTGTTTTTCCATGTGTCCTGTGTCTTGTAACGTTCTATGATGGTAGTTAACGCATTTGCCTCCATTTCCTCAAACTGTGGACTTATGACAGCCGCGATTTCTTCTGCATCATGACTGTTTACATATTCCATTCCTTTTTGCAACGCTTTGGTAAAGCTTTCGATAATATCTGGATTTTGCTGGATATAACTTTTTTTCGCACTAAACGCAGTATAGGGAACATAGCCGGACTCTTCTCCCAAAGAAGCCAGAACATAGCCGTCTTTCTTTTGTTCCAGGGCGGTAGCATGGGGTTCGAATTCTATGGTATACTCCCCCTGCCCCCCGGAAAACGCTGCTGCCGTAGAGCCAAAATCAATACTTTGGTCAATCTTTACATCCGTTTCAGGGTCCAGACCATATTTTTTCAAGATATATTCAAATACCATTTCCGGCATACCACCTGTTCGCCATAGGTTCATGTAAATCATTTGCAGATTTGGCTAACTTTTCTGTATAAAAAACATTCATCATTTCCTGTAATTCTGCTTTTGATTTTATAATTGTATATGGTTTTCGGGGATTGTCGGTTGCTTCTACAATCTGCATCTCCATCATCAGCCCGATGTAGGGTAATACACTTTTTACGGATTTTGCGAATCCTGCCTCCGTAAGGGCTTTAGACAAATATTTTGCAGACGTATAATCCCTATCTTCTTCATGAATTAGTTTCATGGTCTGATAGATAACCTCATTTTCCATGCGGTTCATTACCGAGGCAAAAGATGCCCTATGCAGACCGGACAAACCATATTTTAATCTGATTTCCGGTAAACCATCCTTATCTGCCTCAATGCGTTCTATCAGAATTTCCATATCTTTTTCATTAAAGATTTTCTTTTCCATTATATTATCAAGGATTTCCAAGGCATTTTGAGATGGTTCTTTTCCGACCTCATTTTCCAGAGACTTTTTTGCTGATTCCTGAAGCTTTCCTTCAAGTTCATGAATCTGTGAAATAATATCCTGCTGTAGGGTATCATAAGTTTCCTTTATAAGTTTTTCATTTTCGGGAGTATTGGATAAATCCCTGATTTTTTGTGTAAAAAGAACCTTAAGCCGGGATTTTTGTTCCTCGATTTGTTTTAAAAGCTCCAGACGTTTTTCTTCCAGTAATCTTTTTTCAGAATCCAGCTCTTTTATATCATAAGAAGCAATGACTCCGCAAAGAGAATCACGACAAAGCTTCAGATACGTCAGTATGTCTCTTATCAGAGCATTTTCTTCCACAAGATGGGATTTCTCACAATAACGTTTTCCCTTGGTGTTATACGTAGTACAGATATAATATCTTCGTTCTCCCGCAGTGGTACTTCGCTTAATTAAAGTCAGATGACTCCCACAGTCTTTGCAAAAAAGGAGGTTTCCAAAGAGTGATGTTTTAAAACCATTCCGGCCGTCGATAGTTTTAACAGATATGCAGGACATTTCACCAAAGCTGCCGCGATACTTTATTTTCACACGCTTTTCTTTCAGCTCCTGTATCTTTTCAAAGGTGGCTTTCTCTAAAATGGCAGGGTGATGATTTTCAAAAACATACTGCTCTTTTTTGGGAATACGCTTGTCTTTTCCATGAACGGCAAAACGAGCCCGTTTATGCAGCCGGAGATTGCCTATATAAAAATCATTATCCAGTATTTCCTTTACCATGGAATCCGACCAGGCACCTGCCACAGTCCGTTTGCTGATTTTCCCTTCTGCAAGTTCCGATTTCTGCCGGAGCATGGAAGGCGTCGGCACTTTATTTTCCGTCAGATAATTGGAGATTCTCCGGTAGCCCAGACCTTTTAAATAAAGGTCACAGACCATTTTTATACACTCTGCTTCTTCAGGTATGATTTCCAGCTTCGTTTTTTCTTCTTCATTTCTTTTATATCCGAAAGGGGGCTGTGTCATCAAAATTCCCTCTTTTTGTCTGGCCTCCATGGCACTTTTTATCTTCCGGCTGATATCTTTTACATATTTCTCATTGTACCACGTTAAAATACCAATGGTATCATCCTCATCCGTTCCCGAATTATAATTGGTATCAACCACAACAAGCTCCTTCCGGCGTTCCTTAAAATCCTCCAAAAAAAGAAGCACCCTTGCATTATGGCGGCCAATCCGGGACAAATCTTTGACAAACACACGTTCAATCTTATCTAAATCATCCAGCATTCTGTTCAGTCCGGGGCGGTTAAATATGTATCCTGAAATGCCATCATCTTCATACCAGCGGTCAATGACAACGCCGCATTCTGCCGCAAACTGGCGGATAATCAGCTTCTGATTTTCGATAGAAATATAATTTCTTTTATCATCATCCCTTGACAGACGCACATATCCTACATTCATACAAAACTATCCTTTACATGATTTTTGATAACTGCCTTTAACCCCTCATGAATATCTTTTTCTTCCTGTCCCTCCAGAAATGTAACCACCCGAAAGCCCAGTTTTCGATATGTTTCCTTTGTTGTTTCAAATTCTTCCTGTGATGAAAAATCATTTTTCCATAGATAATAGGTAGGTTTACTCACAATTTATCACATCCCATTTTTCTTACCATTATTGTATGAAATCCGATTTTCATTATTGCAGGTCCGCTGTAGTTTTTATTACTAAAAAGCTGTCACTAAATCATTAAACTGCCGTTTCAATATTTTCATCAGTTCATCTGCCGTCTCTTTTCTTCCGCCATCCAGCCATGCCTTCAGAATGCTGATGGTCACTCCGGTACGAACTGCCATGAAATATCGTGCATTTGCTTCATCCATTCCCGGAAGTGTGCCGTAGGACTGCTCCAGTATTCTGGCATTTTTCATGTGGCAGGCATAGATAATGTCCTGCCGGTTGATGTCAATGAGCAGTTTCAGAATATCACTGTGCTTCATCCAATAAGAAAAATAACCCTGCATCAGACTCCACTCATCAGGTATCTCTTCCGGCAGAATGGAATGCAGTGCTTCCTGGAAACCAAGGTCACACCTCCAATACAAAATATCCGACAAATTGTCAAAGCATCGGTAAATGGTGGTTCTTGCCACACCGGAACTTTTCTGTACATCCGTTACCGTAACCTGGTCAAAAGGTTTCTTTTCCAGACATTTTAAAAGCCCCTTATATATCAGACTGGCAGATTGTGCACAACGTTTATCCTTACTTATATGGTACATATTGTTTCTCCCTGTTTCGCTACAAGTTTTCCAAGAAATGTAGCACTTATTTTCCTACTATTGTATCACATTTTTTCAATATGCTACAATAGTATCGAAAAAAAACAAAAGGAGAGATTTTTATGGAAACACTAATACAAGGCTGGTTATCCATATGGCTTTATGTGATGACAGCCATCGGAATCGTACTGGGTGTACTGGTATGGAAAAAAAGAAAGGAATGGCAGACACTTGATATTCTTTGCACTCTGGCAATTATTGTCCTGATTTTACACGTCATCGAGGAATGGGTATTGCCGGGCGGACTTCATTATTCCTACAATATTGCTCATGGCTCTGCTTTGTTAAGCAGATATCCCATGAACCGGCTGACTGACATGATAACCAATTTCGGTGCGGTTGTTTTAGGCTGCATTGTACTGAAGGTATGGGGATTTCGCAAACCTGCGGCAGTTGCCATTATGATATTTTCCGCCTTTGAATTGGTTATCCACCTTACCATCGGCATTCAGGACATGCAGATTTTTCAAAGCTACGGAATGAATACTCTGTATTCTCCCGGTCTGCTGACCTCCCTGTTTGGATTTCTGCCTGTATGCATCGCCCTTTTGAGATACCTGTTTGTAAAAAAAGAGAACAGACCTACTATCCTGCAATGGTTCATGGCAATCGGGGCAACCATCGTTTTTAGTTTTCTTCTGATTAACCTGCCGGAAGCACTGCTTGGCAAAGAAGACAGTCCTTATGAATTTACAGACAGGGGCTACTATGAACGCTTTGGTGAACAGTTTGAAAAAGACAATGGATTTGAATATTTTGAGGCTGATACCCTCAGGGAGGAACCGTAAATGTCCCCAAAAACTATGATTACTTATGATAAAAACGGCAAGGAAATGATAGTTGCAGTACGGGATGCTTTACCCGTAGATTCTCCCTGTGCCAGATATACAGGATATAAGCCGGAAACCCTGATTTTAAAAAAAGGAAGCATTCGTCTGAAAGGCTATATGCCATTGCCCTGCGACATCCTTTTAGAACGTGACGTACCCATCACACTACGGGATGGAATTACTATCTATGCAGATATTTTCCGCCCCAATGATGATACCCCGCATCCGGCAATTATGGCCATGAGCCCTTATGGAAAAGAAATTGGTTCCCAATGGCTGGATGATACGCCGAATCATGCAGGGATTCCCATGATGGCAACATCCGGTCTTCAAAAATTTGAAGGTCCCGACCCCGCATATTGGTGCAATCATGGTTATGCCATCATCAACCCTGATGTACGTGGTGCTTACAATTCCGAAGGCATTATCCTGTTTTTTGGAAGTGATTACGGAAGAGATGGTGCAGATATCATTGAATGGGCGGCAGCACAGACCTGGTGCAACGGAAAAATCGG
>CAZDAT010000111.1:0-6755 GCA_964503695.1 uncultured Lachnospiraceae bacterium | reverse complement strand
CTGTCTGTCTGTCTGTCTGTCTGTCTGTCTGTCTGTCTGTCTGTCTGTAAAGATTATATCATTTTCGTGCAAAATGTACCCCATAAATTGGACATTCTCCTTTTTTATTTTTCCGCTTTCCGGACACCCGGTGCCTAAAATTTTTCCCAATCATACCACAGGGGGCGTAACAAAAGCGTAACTTTTGGGAGGTATTTTATGAACATTTTGTGAACATTTCATAAATTTTCCATAAACTCATATTTTTCTCTTCTTAATAGACTATTCCGCCGTTTTTTATAGAATCAATGCTCCAAAATGTTTTTTTCCAAGTACAAAGTATATAGTTGTTACCAAAACAATATATTGTGCTTATAGAGATTATTTTATTTTTCAAAGCACAATATCTAGTATTTTAAAGTAATATAATCTGACAATGCGGCAATGAACCGGGAATTGGTAGGTTTTCTGTTCCCATACATATGATTTTGTCCGAATATATTTTCCCACTCCTCGGACTTATCCGCTTCCCAGGCTTTTTTAATGGCATTGCGGATGCCATGTTCAATTGTTGCAGTGGTTGTATGATATTTTTTCGCAGCTTCAGGATAGAGAAGCTTGGTGACGTTCTCCAGCTCCTCCGGATGGCAGATGCATCTTACAACACTATACTTCAAATACCCATAACCGGATAAATGAAGAGGTATTCCAAGCTTATGAAGGCACTCTCCCACCTGCCTCTCAAGCTTATGAGTGTCCTGCACCTTTTCCCCTTCCAGCTGTAAAATGATTTTTACACCGGATGCTTTGGAAATCATGGTAAAAAGCTCCTGCATTTTTTCCTGATTCCATTCCCTGTTATCCATAATATATTCCATTGTTTTTCTCCTGATGTCTGGTTCTTTTGTTACTATTAATTTTCCACATTTTTCGTTCTTTTTCGATATCAGATACGGCACTTTTTTTTAATTACTATGCCAAATTATACCCATGGAGATGTGTTATGAATGCTGCATATTCCTACAACCCCAAAGAAGCCTGTGCCTTCATTAACAGCCGGATTTATATTCAGCTTGAAAAACACCACTGGTCGGTAAAGACCCTTTCCGATAAAACCGGAATCCCTTACGAGACCCTGAAAAAACTGCTTTCCATGAAAACGGAAAATACATCCTTTCATAACATTGCAAGAATCGCCCTTGCTTTTAACTGTAACTTAAATTATCTCACCGGAGCCTCCGGCGAAAATGATTCTTTTTATGAGAAAGCTTTCTACAAAGGGTATCTTGGAGAAATCGGCTCCAGCTTTCATACCTGTGAGACCCCAAAATCCCCACACCGGATTCCGGTCTTTTCCTGTGATACGGATTATCACCTCCAGGATGCAAAGCCCGTTACGTTTTCGGCTTCCTTAGACCTTACCTCCTATCCTGCATACCTGCAAAAGGAAGCTGATTACGGACTGATGATTTCTTCCTATTGTTATCATCCCGTTTACTACGAAGATGATATTTTATTAGTCAGCAAAAAGCGTGCTCCAAAAATCGGGGAAACGGCAGTGTTCTCCCATAACGGCAAGCTCTATATCAGGCTTTTATTAAAAAGGAAAAAACAATTTATGCTCTCTTCCGTAAATGGCCTTGGAACGGATATTTTTATTTCCGACTTTTCCCAGTGGCGGATTCGGGGAACGGTTGTGGGGATTCACCGGCTGTAGCCTTTCCACACTGCACAAAAACAATTTTATATTTGTAAACTCACGCAAACTATGCTAGACTAGAAAGAAAAAAGTTATATTCTTGCTACACTAACTGAAAGGATTTTATTTGATGAAAAAAGCACTTATTATCGGTGCCGGCCCTGCCGGACTTACCGCTGCCTATGAACTTTTAAAGCAGTCAGAGGATATGGAAGTTATTGTTTTTGAGGAAAGTGACAGTTTTGGCGGTATTTCCAAAACCGTAAACTACAATGGGAACCGTATGGACATGGGAGGACACCGTTTCTTCTCCAAGATTCCGGAGGTCAACAAATGGTGGGATGAGATGCTTCCCATGCAGGGACATCCTACCTATGACGATATTCTTTTATCCCGCACCATGCCCCTTTCCAAGGGCGGTCCTGACCCGGAAAAAGAAGACCGCGTTATGTTAACCAGAAGACGTGTTTCACGTATTTATTTTAACGATAAATTCTATGATTATCCGATTTCTTTAAAACCGGAGACCTTTAAGAACATGGGGCTTGTGGCTACCATTCAGGTCGGCTTCAGCTATCTTTACTCCATGATTTTCAAGAAACCGGAAGACAATCTGGAGAATTTTTACATCAACCGCTTTGGCAAAAAGCTTTACTCCATGTTCTTTGAATATTATACGGAGAATCTCTGGGGACGTCATCCCAGTGAAATTGATGCTTCCTGGGGGGCACAGCGGGTAAAGGGCTTATCCATCACTGCCATCATTAAGGATATTTTCGGTAAAATCTTCCATAAGAAAAACCGTAAGGTAGAGACTTCCTTAATCGAGGAATTCAAATATCCCAAGCTTGGTCCCGGTCAGTTATGGGAAGTAACCGCTGATGAAATCGTTAAGCTTGGCGGTACTATTTACAAGAATGCCAAAGTAACCAGGGTACATAAAAATGCCGACAACATTTTAACCGGGCTTACCTACGAAATGGATGGAAAAGAATATACCATGGAGGGCGATTATATTATCTCTTCCATGCCGGTCAAGGATTTGGTAGCAGGAATGAACGATGTTCCCGAAGCTCCGGCAAGAATTGCAAAAGGTCTTCCTTATCGTGATTACATGACTCTGGGTGTACTGGTGCCTAAAATCAAATTACAGAATAAGACAAGCTTAAAGACTGTCAGCAATATTGTTCCCGACTGCTGGGTTTACGTACAGGACAGACGGGTTAAGCTTGGCCGTTTCCAGATATACAACAACTGGTCTCCTTATATGATTAAGGATTTAGAGCATACCATATGGATTGGTCTGGAATATTTTGTAAACGAGGGTGATGAGTTCTGGAATATGACGGAAGAAGAATTTTCCAAAGTGGGTATTGAAGAGATGATTAAACTCGGTCTTATCGACAGTGCCGATGAAGTCATGGATACACATATGGAAAAAGTTAAGAAAGCTTACCCGGCATATTTTGACACCTATGACGAAATTGATACTTTGGTAGAATATTTAAAATCCATTGATAATCTTTACTGTGTCGGCCGTAACGGTCAGCACCGTTACAACAATATTGACCATTCCATGTGTACTTCTTTTGAAACCGTAAAAAATATTATGTCCGGTTCCAAGAATAAGGACAATATCTGGAATGTAAATACAGAGAAAGAATATCACGAAGCTTCCAATGAAACCAATGAAGGAAACGAGGTAGATTAAATTTAATTTCACAGCCCCATGTAGAAAAAAAGCTCCATTTTACTTACATTCAAACGTCGCTTTTTTTCTGCATGAGGCCATTTTTAGTTACTTTACTTATTACAATATACATAAATCACATAAGGGGAGCTGTCGAGAGTATACTCTCCTTTTAGGTAAAGTCCCAGTTCTTCTGCATTATTAATTGCTATTCTTGAGAAAATATAGGTTCCTCCCATTTGAGCAAATACATTCCCGTCTATATAAAGCCTGGTATCAGAGACTGTCAGCTCTTTTAATGGCTGGTAGGTATTTTCCCCTGCTCCCGAGTAAAGGTAGGCACGGATACCGGAATTATAAAAAGTATTCCGAAATTCTTCCGAGGCTTCTAATGCCGGGGCAATCAATCTGCCAAACTGCTGTTTATATTCTTCACTATATAGACCCAAGTAGCCATCCAGGGTTGCAATTCCATTGTACTCAAGCACCGCCGGATGCATTCCGTAAGCCGCCGCCCATTCTCCATCGTATCCGATTTCTTCTTTGATATAAGAAAACAGTTCTTCTGAATAGAATTGTTCAAAGGATAGTTGTGTACTGGGCGTTTTCTTTATCAGCTCATATGCATGATGATAGCAATTACTGTAAAAATCATTGTAAACCTGCGGCGTGAACATACAAACCACAATCGCAGTCACTGCCATGGCATAAAGAGCCGTCTGTCCGATTTTGCCTGCTCCATATCGGTCATAAAATTCTTTTAAGATTAAGAAAAACAAAGCATACCACAAAAAAGGATTCAAAAAAACGGTACGGTTAAACTGAAATCCCTTCAAAGGCGGTACCAGCATTTCCACAAGCTGCTGCACAGCTTTTAACTCAAACAATCCGTATACAATACAGTTAAATACGATAAACAGGAAAGTCTGGTTTATGGGATTTTGGACCATTGCCCGATACTCTTTTTTTCTAAGATACCTTGCATTTATCCAAAAAAGAGCAATTACCGTAATTGGAAAAATCCAGTATTTATGGGAACTCTGGGAATGAAAACCGGGATTCACCAAAGCCCCCGCCATATCCTTAAGGCTTTGCAAAAGACCTGCCTCTGTCATCACCATACTGTCACGAATGGACACGGTATCGCTAAAAAGCATTTCATAAAACAGACGGTATTCGAATACCACATAACCTGCTGCCAGACAAAGAATTGCTCCCAAAAAATAAGCCGGAAGCTTCCTGTCCTTTCCCCACAGGTACAAAAAAGCAATTACCATATATCCTAAAATAAAAATTCCAAAATAAGAAAAATAGGATAGCAAGGGATACAGGAACAATAGTACATACCAGATTACCTTTCGTTCCTTACCTATTTTTATCAGTAAAAAAACCAAATAAGGCACTGACACAAATGCAATTCCATATGCCGGAAATACCGGAACCATACAAAAAGCTGCTGCCACCAGAAACGCAAGGCTCTTGTAGCGTCTGAAGCTTTCGCCGTACACTTCTTTTGCCAGCAAAACAAAGGAAGCAAATCCTATCCCTAATTTCAAAAAATATCCGGTTACATACGCGGTATATGGAGAAAACAGATAATACAGGATGTTATACAGCGAAAACTCACTTCCCAGAAGATTTCTGCTTATGCCTCCAAGCATCAGTGCTTCTTTACCGCTTCCAAAGAAAATTCCCTGCTTTTTCATCAATGTATTATGAGCCACAAACAAATCCAGGTTATCATGTACTGCAATAAAGCTATGCTCGCCCCATAAGGTAAACATTGCAAGCTGTAATAAAAAAATTACTGCCAGTAAAAGAAAATACCAATTCGCTTTTAATTTTTTCTTAATCTGCATCTCATTTCTTCTTTCCTAATATTTTTTCCAAAGATATTACTTATCCGTTTTCCCCGACATTCTCTGCTTCTTTTGCTTCTAAGGTGTTGTCTGTTGTCTCATCCATGAGATAAATACTTCCATGGTACCGGGTTTTTATATATTCCTGCATTTTGTCACTTTTTAATGCTTCTATCAGTAACGCTGCTTTTTCATTCGGGTATTCCGATACCACAATGGTCTGGGACAGATTGTTTGCCGCCAGGGAATCCTTTTGTTCCATGGCAAGCAGATTCTCTGTGATATGTACTCCCTCTTTCAGAGAATATCCTGTGTGAAAGACTCCCAAATCTACCTCATCCATCTTAGCTGCGATTTCCTCTTCTTCCATAATCTCAAATTCCAGCGACAAAGGATTTTCCACAATATCCTCCATATCCGCCGTCATATCGGCATCACTCATTAGCGTCAGCAATCCTTCCTGCTGTAAAAGCAACAACGCCTGTGCCAATGCGGTAGGATTCTTTGGAAGGGCAACCTTCATCCCTTTTTCTACCTGCCCTACCTCTTCCAGATTCTTTCCAAAAATTGCCATGGGTTCATAATGAATCTTGGCAGCTTCCAAAAGACTGGTTTCATATTCTATATTATATCTTTCCAGAAAGGAAGTATGCTGATAGAAGTTGCAATCCACACTTCCCTCTTCCACCAACCTGTTGGGAGTCAGATAATCCACACACACTTCCACTATCAGTTCATATCCTTCCTCTTCCAAAATCCCGGCTGCCTTTTGTAAAATCTCCGTATTCGGATTTCCTACCACCGCAACCCGGATTTCCCCTTTCTTTTTGACACTGCTTTTTCCTTCTTCTGCCAGAGCTTTTGTTGGTTCGTTTTTACTGGCAATCTCTTTCGTTTCTTCTATTTTCCCTGTTTCCGCGAAAGCCTCTCCGGCTTTCGGCAGTGCATAATTTTTTTCTTCCTCCCAGACCATGGCTTCTGCTTTTACCGCTTCTTTTGCAGGACCACATCCCACCAAAAGCCCCTGCAGCAACACCAGCAGTAACATCCGGTAGCTTCTGTTCTCTCTCCTCATTTTCCCTGACTTATTTCCTCTCAAAACATATTTTAACACAAGCCTAATTGTACCAGACTTTCCAGACTTTGTATACCACCGCACAGGAAAGTTTCGAATCCCCCTATGAAAATGAACAAATAGTCGGTGTAGCTATCAAAACCTGCACCGACTATACATTACAATATAAAGATTTTAATTCCAACATTTTTGCTTTCTAAAACAATATCTTATAAATTTTCTATTCCCAATTTCATATTCTTTCTTATCCAACAGCATATTTTGAATATCATCAAAATCCTTATTGCAAATTAAATCCTTCTCCGAAATATCCGGATTGTTTTCTGGCAAATCCCGAAAACCATTTACCCATAAATAGCCACCTTTATTTAAGTGTTCAATCAAATCCAAATATAAATCTGGACATAACCTATAATGATTGATAACTATAAAATCAAATTTAGATAGGTTTTC
>CAZDAT010000110.1:0-6869 GCA_964503695.1 uncultured Lachnospiraceae bacterium | reverse complement strand
GTGGTAGGGGATGATGACCAGTCTATTTATAAATTCCGGGGGGCAAATATCAGTAATATTCTGGATTTTGAAAAAATATTTTCAGATGCAAAGGTGATTAAGCTAGAGCAGAACTACCGTTCTACCCAGAACATTCTGGATGCGGCAAATCAGGTCATAAAAAATAACATAGAGCGAAAAGACAAGGCACTCTGGACAAGCAAGGGAAGTGGAGAAAGACTCCACTTCCGACAGTTTGATACGGCATTTGAAGAGGCAGAATTCATTGCCTTTGAAATTTTGAAAAAAAGAAGAAATGAACAGGCAGATTTCGGGGATTGTGCCGTTCTTTACCGTACCAACGCCCAGTCCCGGATTTTGGAGGAACGGTTTGTAAGGGAAGGGATTCCTTATGAGCTGGTAGGCGGCACGAACTTTTATGCCAGAAAAGAAATTAAGGACATGCTGGCATATTTAAAAACCATTGACAACGGAAAAGATGATTTGGCAGTAAGAAGAATCATTAACGTACCCAAAAGGGGAATCGGGGCAGCCACCTTAAATAAAGTTCAGGACTATGCCGCAGAGGAAGGAATAAGCTTCTTTGATGCCCTGTGTCAGGCAGACCGGATTTATACCCTGGGAAAAAGTGCAGCCAAACTGGCTCCTTTTGCCAATATGATTCTTGTTTTTCGAAGTAAGGTAAAAATATACGGACTGAAAAAATTAATGGAAGACATTCTGGAAACCACAGGTTACATAGAATATCTGAAAGAAACCGAAGAAGAGGATGCCGAGGACAGAATTGATAACATCAATGAATTGATTACCAAGATTGCAGTGTACGAGGAAAGCCATGAGGAGCCCTCTTTAAGTGAATTTTTGGAGGAAGTGGCACTGGTTGCAGAAGTGGATAAATTGCGGGAAGATGACAACAGGGTATTGTTAATGACCCTGCACAGTGCCAAGGGACTGGAGTTTCCCCATGTGTATCTGGCAGGAATGGAAGATGGGATTTTTCCAAGCTATATGACCATTATGGATGAAGACCCCACAGCCATAGAGGAAGAACGGAGACTGGCTTATGTGGGAATTACCAGGGCCATGGAAGATTTGACACTTACCAGTGCCAGAATGCGGATGATTCGCGGGGAAACCCAGTATAATCCGGTCAGCCGTTTTGTCAGGGAGATTCCGGCAAATCTTATGGATAACCGCCCGTCACCTGCTCCCAAAAAAGAAGTGACATATACCGAAGATTCCGCAGAGCGTCTGTCTTTTAAGGCAAAGCCATTTGGCAGTGGCATACAGAACACTACAGGAACCTCTTCCTTTGGAACAAGGGGAAAAACCACAGAAGCAGGTTTTCTTTCTGCCGGAATGGGAGCTATGAGAAGCTCTTCCATGAGCTATGCAAAACCGAAAGCCACCGTAAAGCCAAAGGCAACCGCCCTGGAAAATAAACCCTTTATTGCCAAAGGGGCTGCCTCTTTAGGTACGAAAGGAGCTCCTGTAAGCGGCAGCTTAAATTATGGTGTGGGAGACCGGGTAAAACATATAAAATATGGAGAAGGGGTTGTGAAAAATATAGTATCAGCACCCAGAGATTATCAGGTAACCGTGGAATTTGACAGAGCAGGACAGAAAGTGATGTATGCGGCATTTGCAAAACTGAAAAAAGTGGAATAAGCTAAAAAATATTAATATTTTTTTAATAGATTAAGAGTAGTAAAATAAAATAAAAAGTGGTATCATAACCATAAGTATTCTAAGAAAGAAGGTACGAGTATGAATAAAATTGATGAAATTTTGGAAATTGTAAAAGGGAATGCGGCGAAAAAGGAAGAAAAGAAGTCCTGTCCCATCACCTGTATTCTGGCTGTTATAGGTGCAGCTGCCGCCATTGCCGGAATTGCTTATGCTTTGTATCGTTACTTTAAAGCAGAAGAAGAGGAAGAAGAATTAGAAGATGAATTTGACGAGGATTTCGATGACGACTTTTTTGAAGATGAAGAGAGCGAACCCATTGTAATCCCGAAAAATGAACCGGAAACAAAAGAAGCAGAACCGGAAAAAGAAGATACGGCAGAAGAAAATTAAGAAGCGGATTGTTACGAACTGTCGCAATTAGAAATGTGTCGGAAATAAACTAGCATTATGCATAAATAAAGCGACTTTATACAAGGTAAAATGGGGCTTTATTTGTGTGTAATGCTGTTTTTATGTAATTAAAACAGATAAAAATGGGGGCATCAGAGAAGAACATGAAAAAAGGAAACGTGTATACAGGGATTGTGGAAAGAGTAGATTTTCCAAATAAAGGAATCGTAACGGTAGAAACCATGTCAGAGGAGAATACCATTAAAAAAGAAACCTGTATTGTAAAAAATACCATTCCGGGTCAAAAGATAACCTTTATGGTAAATAAAGTACGGAAAGGAAAGGCGGAAGGCAGACTCCTTTCGATAGAAGAAAATTCCAATCTGGAAATAGTCAGCCCCTGTCCGCATTTTGGAATCTGCGGCGGATGTACTTATATTTCACTTCCTTATGAAGAACAGTTAAAAATCAAAGAAATACAGGTGAAAAAACTTCTGGATAACTGTTTGCATGGAAAACAGAAAAGTTATGTTTTTGAAGGCATTAAGAAAAGTCCTGCGGTATACGAATACAGAAATAAAATGGAATTTTCTTTTGGTGACGAAGTAAAGGATGGTCCTCTTTCCCTGGGAATGCACAAGAGGGGCAGCTTTTATGATGTGGTAAATGTACAAAACTGTAAGCTTGTGGATGAAGATTACAGAAAGATACTGACAACCACACTGGAATATTTTAAAGCCAAGGATTTAAGCTTTTATCACAGGCTTCGTCATGAAGGATATTTAAGACATCTTTTAGTGCGGAAAGCGGCAAAGACCGGTGAGATTCTTGTGGCACTGGTTACCACTACCCAGCGGGAGGATTTGATAAAAACATTCCATATTAATATAGAAGAAACAGATGTGAATGTCCTTGCTGACAGCATATTGAAAGCAGAAGAAGAGCTGCTTGCAGGTTTTCAAAAAAAGCTTTTTTCCCTGGATTTAAAAGGGAAAATTGCCGGGATTCTTCATATTCAGAATGATTCGCTGGCAGATGTGGTAAAGAGTGACCACACCCATATTTTATACGGACAGGATTACTTCTATGAAGAACTTCTGGGACTGAAATTTAAGATTTCGACCTTTTCCTTTTTCCAGACCAATTCTCTGGGAGCAGAAATTCTATATCAGACCGCCAGAGAATATATCGGAGATTTGGGAAAGGACAAAATTGTGTATGATTTGTACAGCGGAACCGGAACCATCGCCCAGTTAATGGCACCTGTGGCAAAGAAAGTCATCGGGGTAGAAATTGTGGAAGAAGCAGTGGAGGCGGCGAAGAAAAATGCCGCATTAAATAATCTGACCAACTGTGAATTTATTGCCGGGGATGTATTAAAGGTATTAAAAGACATTGAAGAAAAACCGGACTTTATCATTTTAGACCCGCCTCGTGACGGGATTCATCCCAAGGCACTGGAACAAATCATAGATTATGGCGTAGAACGGCTCATCTACATCAGTTGTAAACCTACCAGTCTGGTGCGTGATTTGGAGGTCTTTTTGGAGCGTGGATATCAGGTAGACAGGGCAGTGGCGGTTGACCAGTTCCCCTGGACAGCAAATTGTGAGACGGTATGTCTTTTGTCCAAACTTCAAAATCGACAGCATATTGAGGTAGAACTTGATATGGATGAGTTGGATCTGACTGATGCGGAGAAGAAAGCTACTTATGAAGAAATAAAGGCATATGTGCTTGAGAATACCGGATTAAAGGTCAGTAGCCTTTATATCGCTCAGGTAAAGCAGAAATATGGTATTATTGAGCGTGAGAATTATAATAAGCCAAAATCTGAAGATAGCAGACAACCACAGTGCCCAAAGGAAAAAGAGGATGTGATTAGAGATGCGTTGGAGCATTTTGGAATGATAAGGTAAATATTTCATAGTATCATATAATGATAAAAGTGTCAATTTAAAATACAGATTATATAGTTGATATCAAAAAAGAAGAAAATCAGCGTAAATAAAGGGAAAGTTGGTGTTTTTGTTAAGTTGATTCTCAAATTTAATAAAAAATTAAGAAACAATATATGGTGCAAAAATGATTAAAACTAATAAAAAAACGCTATATATTGTGCTTGACGAAGCTGAAGTATAAAAAGTATTTAGTGTTTTATTGACATGGACATTTTAGAGTGCTATTATTTATCTTAAATGAATAGTAACGTAAACTTTTTTAAGGAGGTTTTTATGATTCAATATAATAAAAATTCTTATGAAGCAATGTTGGGGAACATTACTGAAGTGACAATCAATGCAGCAGCAAGATGTATGTCGCAGTGTACTGGTTGCATGTGCAATTGTCGTTGCTCATGTTCAGGAGGAATTATTGCAGAAGTTGAATGGGAGGAAATGTAAAATGAGTGCAAGTGCAGTAGAGTATTCAAAATTATTTGGAGCAATTTGTGATGAAGTTCATAGTATGGCAAGATGTGCCTGTGTAGCATGTAATTCTTGTACATGTGCATGTTCATGTCGAAATATTCCTGAATTGGAGGAAATAGAATGGTAAGATTCTCTCGTTATACTCATACATATGATTTAGGGAATGCAGTAGCGTTATACCATTCCTTGAGAATGAAACCAGTGTATTTGAATAGAGAGGCATACGAGGACTTACAGGCATGGCTTGTAAGTCCTTTTTGTAATGACTATGATGATGCACCGGAAAGTATTAAAAATGAAGTCGCTGAATTGGTAAAGTGTAAAATATTAAATCATTCAGCAGAAGATGATGATAAAGTATTGCGTTTTATTAGAAGCAAAATTCCAGCTCCAGCAATAAATGTTTGTTATTTTATAATGAGTGAACAGTGTAATCTGGCGTGTAAATATTGTTTCTTGGGTAACAATGATTCATGTAAGAGAAGTAATTTTGAATTAGAAAATATGTCAATAGAAACTGCTGATAAAGCAATAGATTTCTTTATTAGACAGATTAAATTGTCAGGATTGGACTCAGAAGAAAATAAGCCAGTGATAATTTTTTATGGTGGCGAACCACTAATGAATTATAAGGTTCTCGAATATGTGGCAGAGAAGATTAACAGTATGCGTGATGTTGAGAAATGCATAAAAAATATTGAAATGTCAATGGTATCTAATGGCTTATTGTTAACAGAAGAAAGAGCGTTAAAATTAAAAGAGCTCGGTGTTTCAATTGCTATTTCTGTTGATGGATTTACAGAAGAAGCTAATAGTATGCGTGTGGATGTAGCGGGCAATAGTGTATTTCATAAGATTTTAAAAACATTGGATATGTGTAAAAAAATCGGAGTGGATGTGTCATTATCAGTTACACTGAGTGAAGAAACTATTAAGAATACAAAAGACATATTGAATTTGGTTGATAATTATGGAATTAAATCGTTTGGGTTTAATATCATGATGTCTGATGAGAATTTTGTTCTGCCTCAAGAATATAACGAGACGGCGGCACAGTTTATTATTGATGAATTTGTAGAGTTGAGAAAACGTGGAATTTATGAAGACAGAATAATGCGTAAATTGAAGGCATTTTCTAAAGCCCAAATTTATTTTTCTGATTGTGCTGCTACGGGTGGGGGACAAATTGTTATATCTCCAAGTGGACAGGTTGGCATTTGTCATGGATGTCTTCATAATAAACAATATTTTGTATCAAACGTAGATGATATTGAATTTGATGCAACAAAAAATGAAGATTTTATTGAATGGTCGCAATTGACTCCTATCAATAAAGAGGAGTGCTTAGATTGCTCAGCATTAGGAATTTGTGGAGGCGGATGTCCAATTAATGCGATGCATTTGAAGAAAGGAAATACCATACATTCTTTAGACGAAAGATTCTGTGTTCATTCAAAGAAAACGTTGGAATTTTTAATTAGAGATCTGTATAGAATTATCTCGGAAAGCGGGAAATAAATGAATGGAAATATTGTTGTAGAAGGTATTGAAACTAACAATTTAAAAAATATTAATATACAATTAACCAAAAAAGCAATTAATTTAATTATAGGTCCATCTGGAAGTGGAAAATCTTCGTTAGCATATGATACTATTGCACAAATAGGACAACATGAATTTTTGTCCATGTTTGCAGATAACGTATCAGAGCCTACATATAAGGTGAAATCATTTAAGAACATGGCAGCAGCTGTTCCTATAAAGCAGACAAATCATAATAACAATCTGCGTTCTACAATTGGAACATATTTGGGGTTGAATAGAAGTATTGGTTTGATTTATGCATCCGTCTTAGGAATAGCAGAAGATGTTTTCGTATTGAATAAAGAGAATAATATTTGTGATAATTGTCATGGGTTAGGAACAGTTAGTTCTTTGGATGAAATGCGGATTATTGATTATAATGTTCCTTTGGAAAAAAATCCGTTTAGATGTTGGAATCGTTATAAAGATTTTTATTCACAAATAATTCAAAAGTATTGTTGCGATTATGGAATAGATGTGAAAAAAACTTTTAGAGAGTTGAATGATATAGAAAAGGAAAAAATTCTATATGGTGAAAGCAAAGAAAAATATTCTATACGCTATAAAAAAGCCAATGCTTATTCCAAAAGAACAACAAAATATTATGGTGTTATGACAGCAACTCCTTTACTTCCTAATCATTCAATAGGAAAACAGTTTTATACGGAAAAAACTTGCCCATGTTGTAGAGGAAAGAAATATTCAGAAATACATGAGCAGTATAGAATTTGTGATTTGTCAATTGGTGACTTTATGATCACACCATTTTCTCAACTC
>CAZDAT010000109.1:0-6883 GCA_964503695.1 uncultured Lachnospiraceae bacterium | reverse complement strand
TTCATTGGCTCCAAAGATACACTTCTTTTTGTTCTCTTAACTTTATAAGAAATGTTCTTTGCGAGATTTTCCAGAGTTTCTTTTCTTCTCTGTCTGTAATTTTCTGTATCAACTTTTACTCTGATATAGCTGTCAGATTCTTTATTTGCAACCAAAGATACAAGATACTGTAAAGAATCCAGTGTTGCACCCCGCTTACCAATAAGAACACCCATTTCATCACCGCTTAAATCGATATCCATGTTGGAATGCTCTTCATCATATTTAACATCAACAACAACTGTTAAATTCATGGCAGCAAATACATTGTTTAAAAATTCTTTTACTGTCTCATCAACGGAAGATTTTACTTTAGCCCTGATGATTGCAGGTTTTGCATTAAAACCTAAAAATCCGGTAGAACCTTCACTTATTACTTCATACTCTAATTTATCACTTGTCACTACAAATTTCTGACAAGCCTCTGTAATACAGTCATTTACTGTTTTTGCCGAAAATTCCATAAATTCCATGATTTTTTCCCCCTTATTTATTGTTTCTTTCGTTAAAATCTCTTACCATGTTTGCTTTTGCCGCAATACTGCCGGGCTTTGCCTTGCTGCTTTTTTCCTGGGCAGCCTTGTAGGCAGCATCTTTTTCCGCCTGGGATTTATATCGGTCTACATTTTTTGTATTCTGGTTTGCATATTCATTTAATTTTGCATACTGCTGTTTTTTCTTTTCCAGTTTTCCTTTATTCTTTTCCAGATTTTTTGCAATCATGGCATCTAAATCCATCTTATCAATATGCTTGTTAATCAATATCTGCTGAATACATCTTACAACGGAACCTGTAATCCAGTAAATACCCATACCTGCCGGCAGGGTAAAACAGAAGAAAGCAGACATTAGAGGCATGGTGGTATTCATCATTTTCATGGACTGTGCCATGGAGTCCGTTGCATCATTTCCACTTCCCTGGGAAGCTGCCTGCGGCATTAACTTGGTATTAATCCACTGTGTTAAGGCAGATAAAACAGGAATGGCAATGGCACCGATAATTAATAAATAAGAGCCAGCCTTAAAAGCTTCTCCAATAATATAAGAAGGAGAATTGGCAATATTTAAACCTAAAAAAGAATTATAGACATCCAGATGCTCCAGTGTGGCAGATACATCAGATGCAAGCTCCGGATATTTTTCAGAAATACTTAACCATTCACTGGTAGATGCCTTATTCAGGCAGTCAATAAAAGTATTCTGTACATACTCAACATTTCCACTGGTAAATAATTCATTGGTAAACTGCTTTGCATACATACCGGAATTTTTAAAGCTCTGAATAAATTCAGCACTTCCTTCTTTTGCAATCAGATTATCTACTAATGGGAAAAAAGCCTCTTTAATCTTAGTTACATACGCAGGCATGGCGTAAATAACACGATACAAAGCTAATAAAATCGGCATCTGAATCAGTAGCTGGATACAGCTTCCTGTAGGCGACACACCGTATTTTGCATATACAGCCTGTGTTTCCTCATTCATTGCCATGACAGAATTATTATCACTCTTACCCTTATATTTTTTCTGGATTGCCTGTAATTCAGGCTGCATTTTCGCATTTAACTTTGAAAATTTCTGCTGTTTCACAGTCAAAGGCATAAGTAAGAGATTAATAATTACGGTAAAAAGAATGATGGCAAGTCCGATATTCGGAATCCCTATTTTGTCAATTACAAAAAAGATTCCTTCCATCAGATAGCCAAGAATCCTTGCAACGGGCCCAATGATTACGCCCGAATTTTGTGTTAATAAAACACCTGACACTTATGTTTCCTCCCTTTAAAATACCTATTAAGGAACAGGGTCATACCCTCCTTTTGAAAAAGGATTACATCTTAATATCCTGTATGCGGCGAGCAGAGAACCCTTCCATGCTCCATACTTTTCAATAGCCTGTAAACCATATTCAGAACAGGTCGGTATATAGGGACATTTTGTTCCTTTCATAGGAGATATAAATTTTCTATAGAATCTAATTAAAGCAATTAATATTTTCTTCATATAAATTCTAACCGGCTTCCTTTCATATTTGTAGTAATTCCCATAAAACTTAAAAGAAAAAAACTTTAATAATATGATGAAGCTTTCCAAGATGTAATAAAGCACTTTCAACTTCAGCATAGCCTACATTAAAAGAACTGTTTCTTGCAACGATTACGATATCTAAACCACTATTAAATATATTTTCATGTAATCGGTAACTTTCCCGGATTAGTCTGGTGACTCTGTGTCTTACCACACTGTTTCCTACTTTTTTACTTACAGATATTCCAATTCTGTTCTTATCCATATTATTTTCTAACACGTACATCACCAAATATTTATTGGCATAAGACTTACCATGGACATAAACATTTTTGAAATCACTGTTTTTCTTTAATGATTCTGAAAAATTCATTAAAATACCTCATTTCCCCTTAATACAGAGAAAAAAAGGCCACATAACTGCGGCCCAAGCTATACTAAGCTGATAAAACTTTTCTTCCTTTTGCACGTCTTGCAGCTAACACTTTTCTTCCGCCCGGAGTACTCATTCTAGCTCTGAATCCGTGAACCTTAGATCTCTGTCTCTTTTTTGGCTGAAATGTCATTTTCATGAAAGATACACCTCCTCTTCTGACCTCAATATCTTTTCATATATATAAGGTAAACTTTTTTTCTTAATCTTTGCGAACATACAAATTCACAATACATGTTAGAAAATACCATTGCAATTATATAAAAATAATCAGATTCCGTCAAGTAAATAACATGAAATTTTTTCGTGACTTTTCATGGAAAATAAAGACTTTTAAGCTTTTAAAAAAAACAAACTATATCTTGATTTAAAATATTTATCTGCACTCAACATATAGTAAGATTATAAAAAAAGTGGATTACTTTAAAGTTATCCACACATTGTTTATAACTTGTGGATAAATTCAGTTTTGAAAGTGTAAAAGTATCTGATAACTTTTAAAAAGCTTATATTTGTGGCACTTCTGACTGTTGAATACTTTTTTCCTCATTATCCACATATAAACATTATTAAAAATATCTTAAAAATAATTTGATATTTGTATTTTTATAAGCTATTATAGAATAGTATAGGATTGCACTATTTTCGGATTTTTATTAATATACACTTTTTCAAACAAGAAACGGAGATAAAAATGGAATTTATAAAAGAAAACTGGGAACTCATTAAAGATACTTTAAAAAGGGAATATTCCTTATCTGAAATTTCTTATAGTACATGGGTGGCACCGCTTAAATTTTATGATGTAAAAGATGATGTGGTTATTATTCTGATTCCATCAGACCAGGCCCATGCACTAAATTACATTAGTAATAAGTACAAAAGCTATTTTCAGGTAACCATTTCTGAAATGATGGATCATACCTATGATATTTCATTTATCTTAGAAAAGGATACCTTAAATACAGAAGAAAGTACCAATAAAACCTCTATAAATTCCAATCCGGTTTATAATATAAATTATGAAAATGCTAATTTAAATCCTAAATATAAATTTGACACCTTTGTGGTAGGCAGCAACAATAAATTCGCACATTCTGCTTCTCTTGCAGTCGCAGAATCTCCGGGAGAAGCCTATAATCCTCTCTATTTATATGGAGGGGCAGGTCTTGGAAAGACCCACCTTATGCACTCCATCGGTCACTTTGTATTGGAACAGAATCCCAATATGAAGGTTTTATATGTAACCTCGGAAGCTTTTACAAATGAAGTAATTGAATCCATCCGTAGCGGTAATTCCGCAGCCATGACAAAGCTTCGGGAAAAATACAGGACTGTCGATGTACTGATGGTCGATGACGTTCAGTTTATTATAGGAAAAGAAAGTACACAGGAAGAATTTTTCCATACCTTTAATGTGCTTCACTCTGCCGGAAAACAGATTATACTTTCTTCCGATAAACCTCCAAAGGAAATGGAGACCCTGGATGAAAGATTCCGTTCCCGTTTTGAATGGGGACTTATTGCGGACATTCAGGCTCCGGATTATGAAACAAGAATGGCAATCCTCAGAAGAAATGCAGAAAACTACGATAAACAAATAGATGATGCGATTTTTCAGTATATCGCTACAAATATTAAATCCAATATCCGGGAACTGGAAGGTGCCTTTAACAGAATTATAGCAAAATCAAAAATCATGAATACCTCAGAAATAACACTTGAACTGGCAGAGGATGCATTAAAAGACATTATCCATCCTGACCAGCCAAAGGAAATTACACCTGCCCTTATCATTGACATGGTAGCAGAGCATTTTGGGGTTTCACCGGAAGACATTGTTTCAAAGAAAAGAAATTCCGAATATGTACTGCCAAGACAGGTAGTCATGTACCTTTGCAGAAATATCCTTGATATATCCCTTACGAATATAGGAAAGGTTCTTGGCAAAAAGGACCATACCACGATTATTCATGGAATAAAGAAAATAGAAGAAGATATTTCTTCCAATGAAGATTTAAAGAATAAAATAGAAATTATAAAGAAAAAAATCAATCCATAATTTATATCCACCGTTTCATGTGGATATAAATGTGTAATTTGTGTGGAAGTCATGTTTATATTTTTATTTTGGGGAAAACGGACATTTTGGGATTGTGAATAAATCAAAAGTTATATTTTTTTATCCCTGTACTTTTTCAGTAGTTATCCATTCCAATTTTTGTTTAAAAATAGTATAATTAATAAGGTTATCCACAAATCAACAGCCATTAATATTACGAAGACTGAATATTTTATAAATAAATATATAAAGGCCGGTGCACTTAAATTCAATGCAGGCAGGAAGGAGTTATCAACAATATGAAATTTGTATGTTCTAAATCTAATCTTTTAACAGGGGTTCAGACGGTAGCGAAGGCGGTACCAAGTAAAACAACAATGTCCATTCTGGAATGTATTTTAATAGAAGCTGATAATGGAAGGATTATTCTTACGGCAAATGATATGGAGCTTGGAATAGAAACCATCATAGAAGGAGACGTTTTAGTCAGCGGAAAAATTGCCCTGGATGCAAAAATCTTCTTGGAGATTGTAAGAAAGCTTCCTGATAATGACATTACCATTGAAACAGATGATAATAACAAAACAACCATTACCTGTGAAAAAGCGAAATTTAATATTATAGGAAAATCAGGAGAAGATTTTTCCTGTCTTCCTGTCATAGAAAAGAAAGAACCATTATTAATCAGTCAGTATACTTTAAAAGAAGCTGTCAGACAGACTATTTTTTCTATTTCTGATAATGATAACAATAAATTAATGACAGGAGAACTGTTTGAAATAAATAATGATGAGCTGAAGGTAGTTTCCTTAGACGGACACAGAATCTCCATCCGCAAAATAAAGCTGAAGGATTCTTATCCCTTCAAAAAAATAGTAGTTCCCGGTAAAACATTAAATGAAATCAGTAAAATCTTATCCGGTGACGTAGAAAAGGACGTTTATATTTACTTTAATGAAAAACATATTATTTTTGAATTTGATAATAACACTGTTGTTTCACGTCTGATTGAAGGTGAGTATTTTAAGATTGACCAGATGCTTTCCAACGATTATGAAACAAAGGTTAAAATTAATAAAAGGGAATTATTAAGCTGTATTGACAGAGCTACCCTCCTTGTAAAAGAAGGAGACAAAAAACCGATTATCATTAATATTACAGACGATGGCATGGAATTAAAGATTAATTCCACGGTCGGAAGCATGAACGAAGAAATCGATATTACAAAACAGGGAAAAGATTTGATGATAGGTTTTAATCCTAAGTTTTTAATTGATGCATTACGTGTCATTGAGGATGAAGAAATTGATATGTATCTTGTAAACCCAAAAGCACCCTGCTTTATCAGGGATGAAGAAGGTAAATATATTTATCTTATCTTACCTGTTAATTTTACTACGGTAAGCTAAATTTTAAATGCAAAACAGACAAAAATGTGATAACATACAGTTATGCTTTTATTCTGGCAAATTAAAAATGCAGAATAGATTGGAGAAATATGGAAATAATCAGATTAAGAGAGGATTACATTAAATTAGGACAGGCATTAAAGGCAGCCAATTTAGTAGAATCCGGTGTAGATGCAAAATTTGTAATTCAGGATGGCCTGGTAAAAGTAAATGGAAAGACAGAATTACAAAGAGGAAAAAAACTGGTAGATGGTGATATCGTGGAATTTGACGGAAACACCATCAAAATTGAAAAATAAAAACAGAAAAATAGAGGTTAAGTATGATAATAAAGTCATTGGAACTTTCTAATTTTCGCAATTACAATTCTTTAAATATGGAATTTGACAGTGGAACGAATATTTTGTATGGAGATAATGCCCAGGGAAAAACCAATATTTTAGAGGCCATTTTTGTGTCTGCCACTACCAAATCCCATAAAAGCAGTAAAGATAAAGATATCGTGAATTTCAAAGAAGAAGAAGCACATATCAGAACTTATCTGGAAAAAGAAGGTATAGAAACCAGAGTAGATATGCATCTTAGAAAAAATAAATCTAAGGGAATAGCCATAGATGGAGAAAAAATAAAAAAAGCGGCACAGCTTCTTGGAATTTTAAATGTCATCTTCTTTTCTCCCGAGGACTTAAGTATTATCAAAAACGGTCCTGCAGAAAGAAGAAGATTTGTAGACATGGAGTTATGTCAGCTTGATAATTTTTATCTTTATAATTTGAATCATTATAGTAAGATTGTAAATCAGAGAAACAGATTGTTAAAGGATTTATACATGAATCCTTCTTTAAGGGAAACCTTAAATATATGGGATATGCAGCTGGTTTCTTTTGGAAGTAAAATTATAGAAAGAAGAAT
>CAZDAT010000108.1:0-6944 GCA_964503695.1 uncultured Lachnospiraceae bacterium | reverse complement strand
GCCTAAAATTTTCCTTATCATACCACAGGGGGCGTAACAAAAGCGTAACTTTTTGAAGGTTTTTTATGAACAATCTGTAAACATTTTATAAAAAAAGTATAAACTTCATACTTTCCGATGATTTTTTTTTTTAAGCCAAGCTTCTGCTTCGCAATAAAATAAAAAAGGAGCTGTTACCCTAAGCTTCGTTTCCCAAGCGAAGTTCTCAAGGTAACTGCCCCATGTTTTTTATTTTTATCTGACTTTAAACCTTACTCTGTCTCAAACTGCTGTACCAGTTCATTTAAGGTTACTGCCTGTGCCGCCAGCTCTTCACTGGTAGCAGAGGTTTCTTCTGCCATGGCGGAATTGTCCTGTATGCTTTGTGACATCTCTTCCACGCCATCCCGGATGCGGTTTACGCTCTGCATCTGGATTTCGGCTGTTTTAGCACTCTTTTGAATCATCTCGTTTGCCGCAACCGCCTTTTCCACTGCTTTGTCAAGGGAGGCTACCACCTCATTTACGATGGCATTTCCCTTTTCAATCTCATCCAGGGATACGCCGATTAAGTCGCGGGTATTATTAACGGCTTTGGCACTTTCGTTTGCCAGGGAACCGATTTCTCCGGCTACCACTGCAAAGCCTCTTCCTGCTTCCCCGGCACGTGCCGCTTCTATGGAAGCATTTAAGGACAGGAGGTTAGTCTGTTCCGCAATGTCTTCAATGGTCTTAATGATTCCTACTACTTTCTTGGAAGATTCCTGGATTTTATCCATTGCCTGACGCATCTTATCCATCTGCTGTTTGCTGTTTTCCATCATATCCGCCACTTCCCCGGTATGGTCTGCGGATTCTAAGGAGTCATCCCTGTTTTTCTCCACCTGTTCTGCCACGGTAACTGCCATTGCCAGAAGCTCTTCCACGGCTGCCGCCTGTGCTTCACAGCCTTCTGCCATTCCCTGGGCGGCTTTTGCAAGGTCATCACTTCCGCAGGAGACCTGTCCTGCACTTTCGGTAATGTTGGTCATGACCTCCGTCATGGCTTTTGATATATGGTTTAAGGCATCCTTTACCTTTTCAAATTCTCCCACATAGGCATGCTTTAACCTGACTGCCAGCTTTCCTTCTGCCATGGCGGCTAATACTTCTGATATCTCATCAATATAATCTATGTATTCCTTTAACCGGGTCACCGTCTTATCAATGGAACGAGCCAGGTCTCCTACCTCATCATCGGTTCTGGCATCGATGGTAACGTTTAAGTTGCCGTCTGCCAGCTGCATTGCGGTATCGTCTAATTCCAGCAAGGGTTTTACAATATTTCCTGCCGTTTTTCCCATATTTAAAAGGATAAAGAAAATGCCTGCAATAAATACGATGCTTAACATCACAATGGCACTTACCAGGGAAGAGTAATACTGTCCAGACGGAATACAACTGAGTGCCATAAAGCCCGTATCTCCTACCGGTGCCGCGTAGCCATATTTTGTCTCTCCGTTTACGGTGTATTTTAACTGCTGTGACTTCTGTCCTTCAATCGCTTCAAATACATTCTCCGTAATATCCATATCCTGTATCTTAGTGTCAATGTATTCTTCCCTTGGATGATAGATAAAGGTACCGTTCTGGGACACCAGCATTACATAGCCTTCTTCTCCAATGGTATAGTTTTCCATCAGCCTAACAATGTCTTCCATGGAAATATCCATACCGGAAACACCCACTGCATTTCCCATGGCATCCAGTACAGGAGTTGCCGCACTTAAAATCTTCTGTCCGGTACTGGCATCTATGTAGGGCTCTGTGAGAACTGTTTTTCCTTTTGCAACGCACTGGTACCATTCTCTTTCGGTAATCTCAAAGTCCACACCGGAGGTAAACTTATCCGACTGGGTCAGCACATTGGCATCGATGTCTCCAATCCAGACTGCCATGATATTCTCTTCATCCAGCTTCTGGGTGTTAATCATATTGCTTAAGACAGTCAGATACTTAATATTTGCCGTAATCTTCTGCCCTGCCTTGGTGGTATTTAAGATTGACTTAATATCCGTATTGATTGCCTGTTGCTCCACCATTCTCTCAAAGGGTGCAAAGTATAACTCCACTTCCAGTGCCGCCGCCTCGCTGTCCTGCTGCAGCTTTGTATTATTCGCCTCTGTCAGCAGATTATATACCACGGCAATTACCAGTACCGTTACCAGTAGCATGACCGCACAGACACTGATTCCGATTTTGCTCTGAATCTGGTATAAAATCCCTTTTCTGTTGACTTTTTTCTTTTTCGTTTTTTCTTCTGTTGCCATAAGCCCCCCTCTTTCTTCCTTCGTCACGATAAACTCTTAAATTTAATAATACCACCTTTTTTTCCTGCATTCAACCGATAAACGTCTGCAAATTTGGGGAAATCACCTAATTATCACTATAGACAATACTGCCGTCTTCTCCTATCCATAACGCCGAAGCTTCGTATTCTTTTAGTAATGCTTCCCCTTCTTCTTTTGTCATCAGAAACAGTGCTGTGGACAGTGCATCTGCCGCACCGGAATCTTCACAGACCACGGTTACGGATTTCCAGTACTTTGCAGGATAAAGGGTGTCCGGGTCAATCAGATGATGATATTTTTCTCCCGCAATTTCCACATATCTCTGGTAATCACCGCTGGTAACCACACTGCCTTTTGTAAGCTCCAGGGTGTCTGCATATGAGCTTACATTATCCGGGTCCTGTATTCCGATTTTCCATGGACTGCCGTCTGGTTTTGTTCCTGTGGCACACACATTTCCGCCCACACTGATTAGGTATCCTTTGGGGGCATTTTCACATACCCTTTCTACCGCCCAGCCCTTGGCTATGGCTCCCACATCCAGACTTTGCCCGGCATCTTCCAGCCAGACCGTCTGGTCTGCTTCATTCACGATGAGTGTATCCAGACTGATATGGCATCCTGCCTCCTGCAGCTTCGCTTCGGAGGGAAGCAGGGCACTCTTTTTTTGTTCTGTTTCTTCCAGTTCTGCTTTGCTTCTTGCTTCGTGCCACAGTGACAATACACTTCCCATGGCAACGTTCACTTTTCCTCCGGTCTTTTCATAATATTTCTCACAGTCCAGAAGCAGGGCTATGATTTCTTTGTTTACCTTGACCGGATGTTTTCCTGCATTATCATTAATGGTTTTCAGATTATTTTCCCCATATTCATGGTAAATGTCGAACCATTGGTGATACTGTTTTAGCTGTTCATATATCCCTGCGGCATTCTGTTCAAATTCTTCCGGTGAACCGGCATAGCCGATGATGGTAGTTACCGTATCAAAAATATCGTAGTATACGGTCTGGTATTGCCGGGGTGTGTCTGTGTTACTTTTTAGGGAACATCCTGTGAGAATCCCCAGTGAAGCTGCCAGTATTATTGTCACAACGATAGTTTTGTTCTTTTTCGTCAATAGTTTTTCCTCTTAAATTCGCTTTTTATATTTCCGGTACCTGCCCGGTTTTGATGAAAACTGTAAATACCCCCGAACACACTGCCCCTGTAAACATTCCGGTAAATAACGACACGATTAAAAGATAGGGCAGATATCCGCAGACATACACCGACTGCATCAGCACCACCGCCGCCAGTATCTGTCCGATGTTATGGGCGGCTGCCCCAAGCATGCTCACTCCATAGACAGAGAGGCCTTTACTTTTTTTTGCCACACTCATGCAGACCAGGGCACAAATCCCCCCTGTCACGGAAAATAACAGCCCTGTGACACTGGCACTGAAAACTGCCCCAAGAAAGCAGCGCATCAAAAGAATCGTAAAAGCATATCCTGTTCCCCAGAAATATAATGCCATCATACTTACAATATTTGCCAGTCCCAGCCGGATTCCCGGCAGCGGCACCAACAGCTGTAACGGAAAGAACCGTTCCATATAAGACAACACCATTGCTGCCGAAACCATCACCGCACCCAGGGTCAGCCGTTTTGTTTTTCCTCTTTCCATCTCTTCTACCTTACCATAAAATCCACATCACCCTCTGCGTCACCCTCAATCCTTACCTCTGTCCGGTTCGGCAGACAGATAATGCTTCTTCCCCTATCTTCAATCCATCCGCTGTGCACACAATCCTCTCCCGGACAGTCCGATTCCGCAATACACACCCTGCCGTCTTCTATCACTATGCGGTTGGTGAACTCACCTGTAATGCTGATTTCCCCATCTTTCTCTAAAGATGCTTCCTGTACTTTTTCACCATCTTTATAAATTACCACCCTGACATTCTCTACCGTCTTTACTTTCTTAGTAAAAATCCACCCGGTAAAAACCGCCAGAGCGAGAATAAAGACCATAACCACCGCATCCGCCCTTCCAAAAAACAGACGTATCTTTTTCTTCTCCACAACAGACTGCTCCTTTTTGTTTCTATCTGTATTGTGCCACAATATCGTGAAACTGGGTTCCTATCCGCTCTATTTCTCCCAAAACCTTATCGGTCTTTTCCTTCGTCAAAAACCAGTTATCCCTGCGGATATCCTTTGTTACGGTCGGACATACCAGAATCTCTGTATCGGGAAATAATATCTGATAATATAATTTACATCTTCTTGCATGAAATGCCTGGCAGCAGAGCAGTGCTTTTTTCACCTGTAGCTTTTTTTCTTCCAATACCTTTTTCGTATTTATGGCATTCTCATAAGTATAAGTAGCTTCTTTTTCCTGTAAAATGGCGTTTTTGGGAACTCCCTCTTTTTCCAAGATTGAGGTAAAATAGTCGCATTCCGTTACAAAGCCTTCCATGCCGCATTTTCCTGCCCATTTGGCATATTTACCGGAGGGAACGATAAGGGGTGCGTATCCTTTGTGGTACAGTGCGGCTGCCGTAACCGCAAGAGCCCCTTCATTAGAGCCCGGAAGAAAAATAACGTCAGCTTTCCGGGGTTCATCTTCCAAAAAAATAAAATCTGTGATTTCCTGCAAAAATTTTGTCATAGTACCCTGTATTCCTTCTTCTTATTAAAATGAGACTGCCCGCCAGAGCCTGCGGCAGTCTCACCTTTTTTAGATGTTTAATAATTCACTGTATACTTTTAATGCCCCGTCTGTATCATGAGCCAGAACTTTTTTGGCTAACACTTTACCAAGCTGTACGCCTTCCTGGTCAAAGCTGTTTAAGTTCCATACAAATCCCTGGAACATGACTTTGTTTTCAAAGTGGGATAAGAGAACACCCATGGTTTCCGGATTCAACTGTTCTCCAATCATGATGCTGGAAGGGCGGCCGCCTTCAAAATATTTATTGCGGTTCTCGTCTTCTTTTCCACAGGCAAAGGCTACAATCTGTGCTGCCACGTTGGCACAAAGCTTCTGCTGGCTGGTACTGCCTTCAATAACCACGTCTTCTGCCATCTGGCTGTTTTTAAAGCCTACAAACTGAAGCGGTATGATATCCGTTCCCTGATGCAGTAACTGGTAGAAGGAGTGCTGTCCGTTGGTTCCCGGTTCGCCGAAAATCACAGGTCCTGTTGCATAATTTACCGGTTCGCCAAAGCGGTTTACACTCTTACCGTTGGATTCCATGTCCAGCTGCTGCAAATGTGCCGGGAAGCGGCTGAGTGCCTGTGAATATGGAAGCACTGCGGTAGTAGCATATCCTAAAATATTCCGTTCATATACGCCGATTAAGGCATCCAGAAGTGCCGGATTTTCTAACAGATTTTCATTTTTTGCAGTCTTATCTGCTTCGTGTGCTCCCTTTAAAAATCTTGCAAAGACTTCGGAACCAAAGGCAAGGGACAGTACCGCTCCTCCTACTGCGGAGGTAGAAGAAAAACGACCGCCGATATAATCATCCATAAAGAACGCATCCAGATAATCCGCACTCTTTGCAAGAGGGGATGTTTCACTGGTCACTGCCACCATATGGTGTGAGGGATTTAAACCTGCTTTTTTCAAAGCTTCTTTTACAAAGGATTCGTTGGTTAATGTCTCCAGTGTGGTACCGGATTTGGAAACCAGAATAAACAGGGAGTGTGCCACATCGATATCAGCCAGAACGCCTGCCGCATCATCCGGGTCTACATTGCTGATAAATCTGGCTTCCATTTTCAGGGTATTGTTTACTTTTGCCCAGTTTTCCAGTGCCAGATAGATGGCACGGGGTCCTAAATCACTTCCACCGATTCCAATCTGAACCACGGTAGTAAATTTTTCTCCTGCCCCGTTGGTAATTTCACCTCTGTGCACTTTTCCTGCAAATTCTTCAATCTTTTTCTGCTCATCCGTATAGAATTTACGCTTGTCAGTGCCGTCTGCGGTTACATTTTCTCCCAGTTGTCCGCGGGTCATGTGATGAAGCACCAGACGTTTTTCTCCGGTATTGATAACTTCTCCATTGTAAAGTGCGGCGAATTTTTCTGTCAGTTGTGCCTCTTCTGCCAGTTTCCCAAGGACATTTAAAATCTCATCATCCACCGGTCTTGCGGCATAGTTAAATGCCATCCCCTCTGCCATGGGTGCACTGTATTTTCTTACACGTTCTGCCCCTTCTTCGCCGGACAAAGCCTGTGCTATTTTTACGGGATTTGTCTTTCCCAGTTCTTCATAAGAAGCCAAAGTGTCTAAATTATTCCAATTAATCATGTGAAATGCTTCCTCCTTAAAATTTGTTTTCTTCCTAAAAGCCAAAACTCAAGTGTACATATTATACTATTAAGTACAGACAAATTCAAGAAAATCCCGCGAAGCGGTATTTGGATTTTTTTATAAAAAGGAATTGGGCAAAATCTAAAAATATGCTGAATTGCAGAAAACGGAACATAATGTAATTTATGATATAAGCGAATAATAAATAAGCCTCCGTATTCAATCATTGAAACATATACTTACTCCACAATTTCCCAATAACCAGACTTTGGTGAGCCATGTCGTACCAAAACACCAAGCTCCTTTAATTTCTTGATATTGTTTTCAACAT
>CAZDAT010000107.1:0-6976 GCA_964503695.1 uncultured Lachnospiraceae bacterium | reverse complement strand
CTCTATTAACTCCTGCTGTGCCTTTCCCCACTCCACTGCTTCTTTATAAAGTTCTACTGACTCCCCTAACATTGCCTGACCATATGCCATACACACACCTCCTCTGTAATCCAGGTCTTCTTATTACAGTTCCAAACTATTTTCTTTTAATAAAAAGTCATAGATACTCATCGTAGTAATTCCGTCTTCATCTCTTGTAACATTTACAACATCTTTCACAACGATAATCTTTTTAAAAGAATCATTTACATTTATAAGGGAAGCCTTTTCCTGGATACGCTTTTCTTCTGTCGGCATACTGAAAGCGGACTGGATATAATAACGTTTACTTCCCAGATTAGCTACAAAATCAATTTCCAGCCGATTCTTGTACTCTTTACCATTTTCATCAGTTCCACGCTTTTCTACAACGCCAACATCTACTGTATATCCTCTACTTCGTAATTCATTGTAAATAATGTTCTCCATCAAATGTGTTTCTTCAACCTGTCTAAATCCTAATCTTGCATTTCTAAGTCCCACATCTTCAAAATAATATTTCAATGGTGTGCCAATGTATTTCCTTCCTTTTACATTATAACGATTGGCTTTATTGATTATAAATGCATCTTCCAAATATTCAATATACTGTCTGATTGTATTTAAACTGATTGTTGACTGAATCGCACTTTTAAAAGTAGCTTCAATTTTCGGTGGATTTGTCAACGAACCAATGGCAGATGCTAAGATATTAACCAAATCTTCCAGCTCCTGCGTTTTTTCAATATGGTGTCTTTCAACAATATCCTTCAAATAAGTCTCTTTGAAGAGATTTGTCAAATAGCTGATTTTCTGTTCTTCCGTTCTCATTGTTACAGTAAGCGGAAGACCACCATACACAACATACTCTGCCCAGCCATGGTACATATCACCAACATAAGCTTCCATAAACTCCTTGAACGTTAATGGATAAATATGAATTTCGTCGCCTCTGCCTCTAAACTCCGTAATCACATCCTTTGATAAAAATTTAGAGTTACTTCCTGTTACATATATATCAGCATTTCTAATATGAAGCAGAGAATTCAAAACCTCTTCAAACTCCTGTAACATCTGTACTTCATCAAGCATGATGTAATATTGCTCATCATCTTTTATCAAAGACTCAATATAATCTAAGATTGTATCCGGGTCGCGATACTTCTTGTTTTTACGTTGATCAAGTTCAATTGTAATGATATGCGAAGCAGTCACACCATGCTCCAGCAAATAATTTTTGAAAATGTTAAATAACAAATAAGACTTCCCACATCTTCTGATACCAGTTACAACTTTTATCATTCCATTGTGCATACGGTTAATCAAATCGTTTAGGTATTTATCTCTCTTGATATCCATAAGTCCTTCTCCTTATTGCACATTTTATACCATTCCGTAAGAAATATTCAATCAAATAAGATTTGCTTCATCGAAGTAAAGTATTGTTGAATATTTTTTACATTTATGTCCTTTTTATTCAATACCATAATACTTCTTTTCAATGTAAAGTGCAAGCCTAATTGAATCTTTTGGACTGTACCGTAAAAAATATTCAACATACAAATAGTCCGATATGTAAAAGAGACAGCCTTCGCTGCCTCTCCACTTAAATCTCCATTTTTACTACAAAACGGATAATTTGTCTATACTGTATCAGAACATTTGTTCCTGCTATTTTAAACCAAATACTTTATCTTTCTAAAAAAGTCCGGAAATAACTCCATTTCCATCTACGTCAATTTTTTCCGCCGCAGGTACTTTGGGGAGTCCCGGCATGGTCATGATTTCTCCGGTAAGTGCCACAATAAAGCCTGCTCCGGCGGAAATTTTCAGATTACGGATGGTGACATCAAAATCCTCTGGTACGCCAGGCTTTGCTGCATCATCAGACAGGCTGTACTGTGTTTTTGCCATACAGACAGGGTAATTTCCAAATCCCAGTTTTTCCAGTTCTTTTGCCTGTTTACGTGCAGTTTCCGTTAAAACAGCCCTGTTGCCTCCGTATATCTTTTGTACAATCCGGTTTAATTTTTCTTCTATGCTTCCTTCCAATTCATAAGCATACGTAAACGTCTCGTTGGATTCTTCACACAGGCGAATCACCTCTTTTGCAAGGTCTCTTCCGCCTTCACTTCCCTTTGCCCAGACATTGGAAAGTGCCACATTGACTCCCAGCTCCTTACATTTATTTTCCACTAACGCAAGTTCTGCCGGGGTGTCTGTGGGAAACGCATTGATGGCTACCACACAGGGCAGATGATACACATTTTTAATATTACTTACGTGCTTTAACAGGTTGGGTAGCCCATTTTCCAAAGCCTTAAGGTTCTCCTCATTTAAATCTGCTTTTGCCACGCCCCCGTTATACTTTAGTGCTCGCACCGTTGCGACTATTACAACTGCATTCGGTTTGATGCCTGCCATGCGGCACTTGATATCCAGGAATTTTTCTGCTCCGAGGTCCGCTCCGAATCCGGCTTCCGTAATGGCATAATCTGACAGCTTCATGGCCATTCTTGTAGCCATCAGTGAATTACAGCCATGAGCAATATTGGCAAATGGTCCTCCATGTACGATGGCAGGTACCTTTTCCAGGGTTTGTACCAGATTAGGCTTTAGGGCCTCCTTTAAAAGTGCCGCCATGGCACCCTGTGCATGTAAATCTCCTGCCGTTACCGGCTTCTGGTCTGCTATTTTTCCATAAGTATAACCGATGACAATGCGGGAAAGACGTTCCTTTAAATCCGTAATATCCTCTGCCAGACAAAGAATTGCCATGACTTCACTGGCTACCGTAATATCGTAGCCGTCTTCCCTTGGCGTTCCGTTGGCTTTTCCGCCAAGACCGTCTGTGACAAACCGAAGCTGTCTGTCATTCATATCCACGCATCGCTTCCAGGTAATTTTCCTGGGGTCAATATTTAATTCGTTCCCCTGGTAAATATGATTATCAATCATGGCTGCCAAAAGATTGTTGGCAGCTCCTATGGCATGAATATCCCCTGTAAAATGCAGGTTAATATCCTCCATGGGTACTACCTGTGCATGACCGCCGCCTGCAGCACCTCCCTTGACTCCAAATACCGGTCCAAGGGAGGGTTCCCTTAAGGCAACCATGGCTTTTTTTCCCATGCTTTGAAGTGCATCCGCAAGACCTATGGTAGTGGTGGTCTTTCCTTCACCTGCCGGAGTCGGATTAATGGCAGTCACAAGAATCAGCCTGCCGTCTGGTCTGCCACAGTCCTTTAGCAGTTGATAATCTATTTTCGCCTTGTATTTTCCATATTGTTCCAGATATTTATCTTCAATGCCTGCTTTTTTTGCAATTTCCGTAATTGGAGCCATAACACATTCCTGTGCAATCTGAATGTCTGTTTTCACGTTTTTCCCTCTTTATTTTCCTAATTCATTGGTCAGATAACGCACTGCTTCCTCTATCTGGTTATCCGTTCCCTCATTATAGTAGGTTTCTGAATCAAAGGTTACTTCAACATCCGGTTCAATTCCTATCTCATGAATATTATTCCCATTGGGTGTATAATATTTACTTACGGTCAGTTTTACGGCAGAACCATCCGACAGGGAGATTACCCGCTGTACAATTCCTTTTCCAAAAGAGGTGGTTCCCATAATCGTTGCAATTCCATAATCCTTCATGGCTCCTGCCAGAATCTCTGATGCACTGGCACTGTAGCCGTTAATCAGAACTACCGCCGGAACCTGGAGCTGTCTTGTACCGTCACAGGTATATTCATCCCTTTTCCCATATTTGTCTTCGGTATAAACAATCATGCCCTTGGGAAGAAGCATCCTTGCAATTTCACAAACCGTAGACAGATTTCCTCCCGGATTGCTTCTTAAATCCAGAACCAGTGCTTTCATGCCTTTTGCCTTACATTCTGCCAGTGCTTCGGCAAACTGGTCTTCCGTAACATCATCAAATTCCGTAATCTGGATATAGGCAATCTCATTTTCCAGCATTTCATGAGAAACCGTAGGGCTTTCAATCTTTCTTCTTTCTACGGAAATCTCCAGATATTCACTTTCGCCATCCCTTACCAGTGTAAGCAGCACCGTAGTACCTTCTTCGCCCTTTATCATGGAAACAACCTCTGTGGTCTCCATATCCAGTGCCGACACTCCGTCTACCGCATAAATAATATCCCCTGCCCGAAGACCTGCCTCTTCTGCAGGCGTATTTTCAATGACCCCGCTGATGGTGCAGTAACCATCTGTCACTGCCTTGGAAATATAAGCCCCGATTCCATAATAGATGCCTTCGGTACTCATCTGTAATTCATTTAATTCCTCAGCAGAATAATAGACGGAATAAGGGTCATCCAGGGCATCCACCAGACCGGAATATATTCCGCCCTCCAAATCACTGCGGTTTACATCATTTAAATAATATTGGCGGATTGTCTCCTCAAGCACTTCGATTTTTGCCTGCGTATAGTCATTTAAAAGCTCCGCATCCTCGTTCTGTGCTTCTTCGGCAATCTTCTTTACTTCAAAGATATGGTATACCTGTTTTCCGATAAAAGCACAGGCAAATACCAGTACGGAAAGAAGCAGACCGGAAAGCAGTCCGCTCCAATAGCCATTTTTAGATTTCGTTTGTATATCCTGTTCCATTTGTTCCATGAATAAGTGCCTCCAGAGTGTATCTTACACCCATTTTAACTTAATATATGTTTTTTCTTTGGTAGAAATGCATTATTTCAGATAATTCCATGGAGATACATATTCTCCATTCAGACGTACCCCGAAATGCAGATGATTTCCGGTAGACCATCCCGTACTTCCTACCGCTCCAATCTTATCTCCCTTGGATACGGTCTGTCCTGCCGATACATACAATGCCGATGCATGCATATAGATAGATACCAGACCGCTTCCATGATTGATATAGATATAATTTCCCATGGAGCTGCTGTACCCTGCTGCTGCCACCGTACCATCATAAGCTGCCAGAATGGGAGAACCTGCCGGAGCCGCCATATCTACACCATTATGATACTTTTGCACGTTGAAAATAGGATGAACCCTCCATCCAAATTCACTGGTGATTTTCGTATAAGAAGGTGCAGGCCATTTAAACATACCACCGTCATAAGTCTGGCTGGTATCTGACATTTCCTTTAATGCCTTTTCCAGAGATGCTATCATGGCATCCTGCTCCTTAATATAAGCCTCGTATTCCTTAATTGCCTCTTCCTGTGTGGCAATATCACTTGCATAAGCCGTAATTTCCTTATTCTTTGCAGAAATCAGGGTTTCCAGGTTCTGCTGCTCTTTTTCTACGGAAGCCTTGGCTTCCTGGAGCAGTTGTTCTTCTTCCTCTAACTGTTCCTTACAGACTTCAATCAATTCGCGGTTCAGCTGAAACTCTTCCAGCTTCTGTCTGTCATAAGAAGAAATGGATTCTACATACTGGGCTTTATTCAGCATCTCACCGAAGCTTCCGGCTCCCAGCATCATGTCTAAGTAAAACTGATTGCCCTTTTCATACATGAACTTAATACGAACCTTCATTTCCTCATACTGGGTTTCTTCTGTTTCAATGGCTTCTTCCAGTTCCAGCTTCGTCTGTTCGATTTCTTCTTCTTTTTCGCTAATCAGGGTCTTCAATTCCTGAATCTTGGTTTCCACACTGACTAACTCGGAATCCAGCTCCTTAACATAACTCTCCAGGCTGCTTTTGGATTTTTCCAGGTTGGCAACCATGCTCTTAATGTCCTTTAAGCCTTTTTGTAATTTTTCTCTTTCTTCTTTTGCTTTACTTATTTCATCTTTTTTCTGCTGAATTTCTTCCGATGTGCTGTCTGCTGCCTGAACCCTTGTTTTTTCAGGTATCAATGTCACAACGATACAGCACGCCAGAACCAGAGCAGTTAATTTCCATATTTTTTTCATAAATACTTCCTGACTACACCTTTAAATGTTTTTTGACTGTTGTAAAGCTTCCAAGGAAACCGATTCCGATTCCCAGTCCGAAAGACACCGGAATTAATGTGGAAAAAATGGTTTCCACCGACAAGAAATTTAACAGGGAACTAAGCATTGCAAACCGTTCCACCACAAAATTTATGACCGCGTTATAAATTGCATAAATGATTCCCAGGGGAATGGCAGCTCCAACGGCTCCGATAATCATTCCTTCAATCACAAACGGTGAACGCACGAAAAAGTCCGTTGCACCGATATATTTCATAATGTTGATTTCCTCTTTTCTTACCTGAATACCAATCATGACCGTATTGCTGATTAAGAAAATGGATACTGCCAGAAGAATCCCGATAATTCCAATAGATACATAAACGATTAAAACGTTCATTCCGCTTAAGGTAGATGCGGTTACTTCCGAACGGTTTACCTGTCTCACCCCGTCAATGGATTCCAGAAAAGACACCAGACTTCCCTGCAGCGATACATCGGATAAGTATATCTCATAGTTGGAAGAGTTTTCCAACGGGTTTTCCGTAAATCCATCGGAATATTCTTCTCCGAAATATTCTTCCCGGAATTCTTCCCATGCTTCCTCTGCGGAAACGTATACTATTTTGGAAACCTCTGTCCTTTTTTCAATCATGCTGCCAATTTCCTGAATTTTGGCTTCTGACAGGTCATCTTCAAAAAATACCGTAACCGATACTCCCTGTTCCGCAGTTTTTACTATATTATTAAAGTTCATGACAATGGCAAAAAATAATCCAAACAGTAATAAACACGCACTGATGGTTGCCATGGATGCCAGAGAGAACCATTTATTACGGAAAATATTTACGATTCCCTGTTTTAAAGTATAAAAAAATGTACTAATCCTCATCGATATAACCACCTTTTTCTTCGTCGCTTACAATCACACCTTTTTTCATGGTAATTACACGCTTCTGCATCTCATTTACAATTTCCCTGTTATGGGTTACCACTAAAACCGTAGTTCCCTTCTTATTAA
>CAZDAT010000106.1:0-6979 GCA_964503695.1 uncultured Lachnospiraceae bacterium | reverse complement strand
TCAGTCCGCCGCGGCTGACATATTTTAAAGTATGCCCCCTTACCTCAATTGCAGATTTTAACGGGTCAAACAAAGACCCCGCCTTATCCTCCCTTTGTCCGTTCACAAACACATTTCCGGACATGATAACCGCCTTGGCCTTTTCCCTGGAAGGTGCATATCCCTGTTCTACTAATAAAACATCTAATCTTTCTTTCATTTATCACTCCGCATACTTTTCTACAATTTTTTGAACTATGGTTTTCGCATCAATTCCTACTTCTGCTTTCAAAATGTCTACATTTCCATGTTCCACATATTCGTCAGGAATGGCAATGGTCAGAACATCTGCATTTAATTCATTTACATCCACAAATTCCCGGACTTTCTCTCCATAACCTCCGCTTGCCACATTTTCCTCCATGGTCACAAGAAGCTTATGGTTTGTACTCAGATTCCGAATAGCCTTTTCATCAATCGGCTTTACAAAACGGGCATTTACCAGGGTGCAGGAGTATCCTTTTTCTTTCAGACTCTCTCTTACCTCTTCTGCCGTTTTTACCATACTTCCCACGGCAAGAAGTGCAATCTCCTCTTCTTCATATATCATTTCACTTTCACCGTACGAAACCGGGGCACGAAACAGCTCCAAGCCGTCATAGGCTTCCCCTCTTGGATAGCGCACTGCTATAGGTCCCCCATAATTTACGGCAAACTTCATCATGTCCGAAAGTTCCCATTTATTTTTCGGTGCCATAATCTGCATATTAGGGATGGAGGATAAAAATGACAAATCAAAAATTCCCTGGTGGGTTTCCCCGTCACTTCCCACAAGTCCAGCCCTGTCAATGGCAAATACCACCGGAAGATTCTGGATGCAGACATCATGTAGTATCTGGTCATAAGCCCGCTGTAAAAAAGAAGAATAAATCGCCACAATAGGTTTTAATCCTCCTGCCGCCAGACCTGCCGCAAATGTTACCGCGTGCTGTTCGGCAATTCCCACATCAAAAAACCTGTCCGGATATACGTTACGGAAACGTTTCAGACCGGTTCCGTCAGGCATGGCTGCGGTAATGGCAACCACATCCGGGTTTCTTCGTGCCAGCTTAATCATTACCGTTGAAAAAACGTCTGTATAATTGGCTTTTGCTTTTAATTTTTTCGGAACTCCGGTTTCTATGTCAAAGGGTTCTGCCCCATGGAATCTTGCCGGATGTTTTTCCGCCGGTTCAAAGCCTTTTCCTTTTTTGGTCAGGACATGAATCAACACTGCGGTCTTACATCTTTTTGCTTCATTGATAACCGTTACCAGGTCATTTACATTATGTCCGTCTACCGGACCTAAATACGTAATCCCCATGTTTTCAAACAACATTCCCGGAACAAACAACTGTTTTACACTGTTCTTTGCTTTACGGATGGTATTTACAATTTCCTGTCCATGCTTTTTCTTTAACAGGGAATAATAGATTCCGTCTTTCGTGTTTCTATAATTATCCGCGGTGCGGATGCTGTTTAGGTATTTACTCATTCCGCCTACATTTTCAGAAATGGACATATTGTTGTCATTTAAAATAATGATAAAATTCGTGTCCATCCTTGCCGCATTGTTTAAGGCTTCATATGCCATCCCCCCGGTCAGGGAACCATCCCCGATTACAGAAACAACATAGTTATCTTCTCCCTTAATATCCCTTGCCTTAACAAATCCAAGCCCGGCGGAAATGGAAGTGGAGCTGTGCCCTGTATCAAAGCTGTCACATTCACTTTCCACACGTTTTGGAAATCCGCTCATGCCGCCATATTTTCTAAGATTATGAAATCCCTCTTTTCTTCCGGTAAGCAGTTTATGAGTGTAGGACTGATGCCCTACATCCCATACAATTTTATCCTTCGGCAAATCCAGTGCCAGATGCAGAGCCATGGTAAGCTCTACCACACCTAAGTTTGAGCCCAGATGCCCTCCGGTTTCACTAATGGACTGAATCAGAAATTTCCGGATTTCCTCTGCCAGCTTATCATAATCCTTCGGCTCTATCTGCTTGATATCATTTGGTTTCTTAATCAAATCAAGAAGCATGTCCTTGCCTCCTTCTTTCCTATTTTTCCCTTGTTATAAGTTTCTCTATTAATTGGCTTAAAAATTCATTTTTATTTTCAAACGATTCCAAAAGCTCAAGGGCTTCCCTGGATAATTTTTCCACGTCTTCCTTCGCTTTTTCCATTCCGTTTAAGGTAACATAAGTTACTTTATGATTCTTTTCATCACTTCCGGTCATTTTTCCCAAAACTTCCAGAGAACTTGTGATATCTAAAATATCATCCTGTATCTGAAAAGCAATTCCGATGTTATAGGCAATTTTTTCCACTGCCTTTATCTGGCTTTCCCCGGCTCCTGCCAGTATGGCTCCTATCATCATGGAGCTTTGAATCAAAGCGGCAGTCTTGTTTTCATGGATATACAGCAGGAGACCCTGGTCTACTTTTGTCTGATCCATTTTTTCTGCTTCAATGTCCGCGGTCTGACCGCCTATCATTCCATAGATTCCGGCTTTTACAGCCAATACCTTAAGTGCCCTTGCAATTTTTTCGTTATCTTTATCCAGTTCAAAGGCTTTCAATGCCGTTTCAAAGGCAAGATTAAGCAGTGCATCCCCGGCAAGAATTGCCATGCCTTCTCCATAGACTGCATGGGTTGTTTTTCTGCCCCTTCTATATTCATCATTATCCATGGCAGGCAAATCATCATGAACCAGGGAATAGGTATGTATCATTTCCATGGCCGCCATGAAGGGTTCTATCACTGCACCATTTCCGCCAAAGAGCCGGTATGTCTCCAGCATCAGCATCGGCCGGAGTCTCTTTCCCCCCGCCCGGATGCTGTAATTTACAGCTTCTATTACCTTCTTCTGATATCCGGTTTCTTCCGGCAGGAATTTATAAATCACTGCCTCTGTCTGCTCTGTTTTTTCCTGTAACTTACTCTCCCAGTTCATTAAGTGTTCCCTCCTGATTCAGTACCAGCACCTTTTTTTCCACCTGGTCTATGGTTTCCTTACATGCCCTGACATAGTCCATTCCTTTTTTATATAATTCAAAAGACTCCTCCAGGGTAGTATCTTCCGACTGGAGAATTGCTATGGTTTCATCCAGCCTGTCCAAAGCTTCTTCCAGGGATAATTTTTCTTTCTGCTTTTTTGCCATACCTGTCACCTTTCCGCATATCCGGCTTCTTTTTCTTTTTCCATCATCGCTCTATCTTTAAGACCTTCTGCACCTGAGTCATAATTTTTCCATCTGCAACATATATTTCCAGCATCTCGCCTTTGTCTGTCTGTGAAATGCTCCGTACATTTTTCCCATCTTTGTCCACCACATAGGAATATCCCTGCTGTAATTTCCGAAGAGGGGATACCCCCTCCAGACGTTCCATCTGAAGCTGCAAATAATGCTTTTTATTTTCCAGAATATGCAAAAAAGTTTCCTGTAGAATCTCTTCACTTCGAATACAATGATATTTTTTCTCGCGTATCTGTGCTGCCGGACTTAACCCCTGCAACACCTGTCTTTTTTGTTTTATGCAAAGCTTTGTAAATTCCAGTTTTCTTTCCATGCCAGCATCCAGAAATTCTTTTTTCTTCTCCAGCTGCTGCAGGATATGGTTCACATCATATACCGCCAGTTCTGCCGCCGCGGAAGGTGTGGGTGCACGCAAATCCGAAACAAAATCTATAATGGTAGTATCGGTCTCATGCCCTACCGCCGAAATAATCGGTATACCGCAGTCAAATACCGCCTGTGCTACCATTTCCGTATTAAATGCCCATAAATCCTCCAGCGAACCGCCCCCGCGTCCTACAATCATCACGTCTACGCCGTAATTTTCCAAAGCCCGGATTCCCTGCACAATGCTTGAAGGTGCACTTTCCCCCTGTACTATGGCGGGATAAAGAATTATCTGGACATAAGGGTTTCTTCGTCTGGTAATGTTTATAATATCTCTGATGGCGGCACCTGTGGAAGCCGTTACCACGCCAAGGGTCTTTATATATTTCGGAACCGGCTGTTTATATTCTTTGGCAAAAAGCCCTCTTTCCAACAATTCCTGCTTTAAAAGCTCAAATTGTTCAAACAGGGCTCCTGTTCCTTCTTGCTTTATATTCCGGGCATACATCTGATATTTGCCATCTCTTTCATAAACATCAATGCTGCCCTCTACGATTACCTGCTGACCCTCAGCCAGGGTAAATGCAAGACCTTTCCGGTTTCCTGCAAACATAATACAGCTGAGAGTACCTTTTTTATCTTTTAACGTAAAATAAATATGTCCTGATGAATGATACTTACAGTTACTGACTTCTCCCTGTACACTTACAGACTGTAATAAATAGTCCTGCACAAACATATTTTTGATATAGGTATTTACCTGTGCAACGGTATACACATTCTGCATCATTTCAGACTTCTGCCGCCTCTGCAAATTTTGCCAGCACTCCGTTTACAAAGCCATACGATTCTTCCTGTCCATATTTCTTCGCCAGCTCCACGGCTTCATTAATGGCAACATTTTGCGGAACACTGTCATCATATTTCATTTCATACACAGCAAGACGGATAATGGTTAAATCCACTTTCCCCATCCGTTCGGCAGTCCATCCCTTTGCCTTTTCATTAATGGCTTCATCAATTTCAGAAATTTTATCCTCAATTGCCATGAATTTTTTGATGATATAATCCGAATCTTTTTCCGACATTTCTACATCTTCATGCTCTAAAAAGAGACGGCACTGTTCTTCCACTTCTTCTTTTTCAATAAATTCTACCCGAAACAATAATTTAAATATCTGTTCTCTTAAAGCTCTTCTGTTCATCCTATATGACTCCAATTATTTTTTCTGCATTTCTACACTTGCAATTCGAATGTCTACATCCGTAACGGTAAGACCTGTCATGTTCTCCACTGCGGATTTCACTTTATCCTGTACCTTACTGCAGGTTCCCGGAATATTGTAGCCATACTCCATCATAATTGCCAGTGCAATCTTCACACGTCTGCCGCTTACCGATACCTTGACACCCTTCGACAGATTCTTTCTTCCAACCTTGCTCATGACCTCGTTGGTTATATTTCCTGCCATTGCAGCTACGCCTTTTACTTCCGTTGCCGCCAGTCCTGCAATCACTGCCACAACATCATCTGCAATCTGTACAATTCCCTTGTTCTCATCCTCTTTTAATACATACGTATTTCTGTTATAGTCCTTTTCCATATAATAACCTCCCTTTTTCGGTTACAATTTTTTATATTATACCATTGTATATCATTTTTTTCAAATTTAATTATCTTTATAACCAGAACGTAATACTTAACTGTTTTGGTAAATCTGTATATAAGATACTGTCATTTTCACCATTGATATACTGAAAAATTTTCTGTTCCTCTATCAGCTCCCCTATCATTCTGTTATAAACCGCTTCATCCGCACAGCGAAGTGTCACACTTTCCCTTCCCTGTTCCCTGTAATTTCTAATCAGCCTCTGAAGCTGTTCTTCATCATATCTGGTAAAATAGGCTCCTTCCCGGACATAGTAATTGCTTTCCAGGGAATCACACAGCGGCAGGTTTACAATCTCTGCCATACTGTGGGTTCTTTCTATTTCTTCGGTGGTCACACACAGATAATCATAATTTATGGAAGAAGTGCGGTATTCCCCCATTTCTTCTCCTGTACGTAACAGATAAGATGCATCTCCCCAGGTGGCATCCAGATAATAATACTCGTTGTCTGCCCTGACCAGATTCCATGCATGTCCCTCACCGTTTTCCACCGTTCCGATAACCAGTGTCGTGGGAATCTCCAGACGGTTTAACAGATACTGTACCGCTTTGGCATAGCCCTGACAGACCGATACTCCATTTAAAAATACGGAACAGATATTCTGGTTATCCTGTGCGTTTATGTCATATTCTGTATTTTTAATAATCGTTTCATAGACATATTTTATTTTTTCATAGTCAGAAGTCTCTTCTTCAATTCCTTCCAGCCAGAAATCTGCCCTTTCCTTTATCAGTGCCTCTCTTCTTTCCTTTTCTTCTCCTTCATATAGATAGGTACCTTTGAAAGTAATCTTTTTCACTTCATCCCCCAGGGTATACTTTACAAAGGAGTAACCATCGGCATAAAAAATTTCCGGGTGGTCCATCAGCACATATTGAAATACTTTATCCACAAGAGTAGTATCCAGGGTGGAAAGCTCCATTTCTTCCACATAATGCTCCAGGGCATATAAAATTTCCACATACACATTCTGGGAAACAATGTCTAAATTGGAAAAATAAAACAAATCCTGCTGTCTATGCATGAGCTCTTTCTTTACATCTTCCGTAAATTCTGACTCTTCCGGCTGCATTTCTCCCAATGCGGCATTTTTTGTTTCCTGTTTAACTTCTTTTGGTACCGCTTCTTCATAAGGAAGCGGACTTTCGGTTGTAATTTTTACACCTTTCAGTACGGTATTTTCATCAATGCTCTCAGGTAACATACATCCGCATAAAAATAAGGAAGTTACAAGTACATAGAATATTTTTTTCATAATGCCACCTCTTTTGCCCTCTGGGAAATAACAGATGAACTCTAATTATTTTTTCCAAATTCAGACAGAACCAGTCCCGGATTTCTGTCTAAGGTCATGCCTACACTCCATGGATTTACAAATAACAGCAGAGGATTTCCCTTCATATCCTTTACTTTTTTCATATCAGAAGTACCTGTAAGCTTGTCCACATTGATTTCTTCTTTATTTTCAATCCAGCGGATGTGCTCATAGGGAAGTCTTTCCAGACGGATTTCTACATTATACTCATTTTCCAGTCTGTATTTTAAAACGTCAAACTGCAGCACACCTACAACACCCACAATGATTTCTTCCATACCGGTATTAAACTCCTGAAAAATCTGGATGGCACCTTCCTGTGCAATCTGGGTGATTCCTTTTA
>CAZDAT010000105.1:0-7027 GCA_964503695.1 uncultured Lachnospiraceae bacterium | reverse complement strand
CAGGGTAGTGTGGAAGCCGTAAAACAGTCTCTTATGAAGCTAACCAACGAAGAGGTTGTGGTAAAATGTATTCATGGAGGTGTTGGTGCCATCAATGAATCAGACGTGACTCTTGCAGCTACTTCCTCTGCCATTATTATCGGCTTTAATGTCCGCCCGGATGCAACGGCAAAAGCAACCGCGGAAAGAGAAGGCGTGGATATCAGACTTTACAGGGTTATCTACCAGGCAATCGAAGATATTGAAGCTGCCATGAAGGGAATGTTAGACCCGATATTTGAAGAAAAAGTTCTTGGTCATGCGGAAGTACGTCAGATATTCAAGGCTTCCCAGATTGGAAATATTGCAGGCTCCTATGTACTTGACGGTGTATTCCAGAGGGGCTGCAAGGTACGTATTTCCAGAGAGGGAGAACAGATATTTGAAGGAGAACTGGCATCCTTAAAGAGATTTAAAGATGATGTAAAAGAAGTAAAAGCAGGCTTTGAATGCGGTCTTGTATTTGAAGGCTTTGACCAGATGAAGGAACTGGATATTGTAGAAGCTTATACTATGGTTGAGGTTCCAAGATAGAAGCTTAAAGGGAAATGTTCAAAAAAGGAAGAAAATATGCGTAAAAATAGTATCAAAAATACAAGAATCAATGGGGAAGTCCAGAAGGTTCTTGCAGAAATCATTCGTGGGGATATCAAAGACCCGAGAATTTCATCCCTTACCAGTGTGGCTGCCGTGGAGGTTGCCCCCGATTTAAAAAACTGTAAAGCATATATCAGTGTATTAGGGGATGAACAGGCACAGAAAGATACACTGGCAGGATTGAAGAGTGCGGAAGGATTTATCCGGAACCGTCTTGCAAAAATCATTAATTTACGGAACACGCCGCAGATACATTTTGTAATCGACCAGTCCATTGCATATGGTGTGGATATGTCCAGAAAAATTGATGAAGTGGTTAAAAATATTGTTTCAGAAGATGAAACCGGGGAAGAAGAATGTACAGATTAGAAGAACTTTTAAAGGATGCAGAAAGTGTGGCCCTGGGAGGACACATCCGGCCGGATGGAGACTGTGTAGGGGCAGTTCTTTCGGTATATCAGTATTTGAAAAAAAATATGCCGGAGATTCAGGTCCGGGCATTTCTGGAAACACCGCCGGAGGTATTTTGCTGCATAAAAGATGTTGATGCCATCGATACCTTCATGGAACCGGAACAGGAATTTGATGTATTTATTGCACTGGACTGTGCAAAAGACCGTCTGGGGAAAAGTGAAGCCATTTTTGAAAGGGCAAAACGAAAAATTAATATTGACCATCATGTCAGCAATCCGGGTTGCGGAGAGATAAATATCGTAGTACCGGATGCCAGCAGTACCTGTGAAGTGGTTTTTGATTTGCTGGATGAAGAAAAACTGGATGAAGACATTGCAAAAGCATTGTATATTGGAATCATTCATGATACGGGAGTGTTTAAATATTCCAATACTTCTCCCAAAACCTTGCAGACAGCGGCAAAATTAATTGCCTATGGCTTCGATTTTCCAAGGCTTATTGATGAGACCTTTTATGAAAAAACGTATCTCCAGAATCAGGTCATGGGAAGAGCTATAGCCGAGAGTGTCCGGTTCATGGATGGAAAATGTATTTTTAGTGTCGTGGATAAGGAAATGATGGAGTTTTATGGTGCAGTACCTGCGGATTTAGACGGAATCGTCAGTCAGCTTCGAATTGTAAAAGGGGTTGTATGTGCCATCTTCATGTATCAGACAGGACCCATGGAATATAAGGTAAGCCTGCGTTCGAATGCAGAGCTGGATGTTTCAGTTATCGCCTCCTTTTTTGGAGGAGGCGGTCATGTGAGGGCTGCCGGATGTACCATGAAGGGAACGGTACATGATGTGATTAATAACTTATCCGCACAGATTGCATTACAGATTTAAAACGGTAAACTTTTAAGTATATTTTGGAAGGATAACAAAAATAAGACGTGATAAATGGTGTAATTAATATATATAAGGTGAAAGGCTTTACTTCCCATGATGTGGTTGCAAAGCTGCGTGGGATTTTAAAACAGAAAAAAATAGGTCATACAGGAACCCTTGACCCGGATGCAGTGGGGGTACTTCCGGTATGCCTTGGAAGTGCCACAAAGCTTTGTGATATGCTGACGGAGAAGGAGAAAGAATATATTGCCGGAGTACAGCTTGGTGTAACCACGGATACACAGGACATGACAGGCGAGGTTCTTACACAAAAAGAAGTAAACGTAACCGAAGAGGAAGTAGTAAGGGCAGTACAGTCCTTTGTCGGGGATTATGAACAGATTCCTCCCATGTATTCTGCCCTCAAGGTGAATGGCAAAAAGCTTTACGAGCTTGCCAGGGAGGGAAAGGAAGTGGAAAGGAAAGCCCGCAGGGTGAAAATCCATTTTATTGAGATTCTGGAAATGAATCTGCCTACACTTACCATAAAGGTGGGCTGCTCCAAGGGAACTTATATCCGCACCCTCTGCCATGACATTGGGGAAAAATTAGGCTGTGGTGCTTCCATGGCAAAGCTGGAGCGAACAAAATCCGGACAGTTTACTTCGGATACGGCGTGTACCCTGGAGGAACTGGAAGAGAAGCTAAGACTTGCCGGAGATGACAGGGAGGCGGTTCTGGATTCTCTTATAATACCTGTTGACCGGATGTTTATGATGTATGAAAAGCTTATGGTGCAAAAACCTCTGGAAAAACTGATTCTGAATGGGAATCCTTTTGAAGAGAAACATTTAAAAGAAGAATTAAGAAGTGAAAGCCGGGAAGATAAGCTTAAGTACCGCGTGTATATCGGTGAAAATAAATTTATGGGAATTTATGAATACCGAAAGCCGGAACAGCGATTTTATCCTGTGAAAATGTTTATATCTTAAGGAGATGGATATGCAGATTATTGCAGAAACAACGGATTTTAAGATTTTACAGGAAACTGCAGCCGCAATCGGAAAATTTGACGGTCTTCATATAGGTCACAGGGAACTGTTAAAACGTATTTTAAAGAAAAAAGAAGAAGGGTATTTAAGCACCATTTTTACCTTTGACCCTCCGCCGGAAGTTTTTTTTGGAAAACGCCTGGCAAAAGAAATTACCACAAAAGAAGAAAAACGTGTTATATTTGAAGAGCTGGGAGTGGATATTCTGATAGAATATCCTCTGACCCACGAGAGTGCGGCAATGGAGCCGGAGGTATTTGTCAGAGAGGTATTAAAGGAGAGGATGAATATTTCCTATCTGGCGGCAGGCTACGATTTGACGTTCGGCCATTTGGGAGCCGGGAATGCCGCTCTTTTAAAAGAAATGGCACCGGGCTGTCATTTTCAGACAGATATCATTGATAAAATATGCGATGGCAGCCGGGAAATAAGCTCCACCTATATCAGGGAAGAAATTGAAAGAGGGGATATGGAGCATGTGGAAAAGCTGTTGGGTACACCTTATCTGGTAAGCGGTCAGATAGTACATGGGGCAAAGCTTGGAAGAAGAATAGGGATGCCTACCATCAACCTGCTTCCCCCAAAGGAAAAAATGCTGCCCCCCAATGGTGTCTATTATTCCAGAACCCGGATTGGGAATAAGGAATATAAGAGCATAACCAACATTGGAAAAAAACCGACGGTCAGTGAAGATGAACAGGTCGGGGTAGAGACCTATCTTTATGAATTTGATAAAGATGTCTATGGGAAAAATGCAATTGTAAAGCTTTTAAAATTCAAACGGCCGGAAAAGAAATTTTCGAATCTGGAAGAGTTAAAGAAACAAATGATTATTGATGTGAATGATGGGCGTGAATGGTAACGCGAATTTAAAAACATAAGAGGAGAACACATTATGAATGCAGCAACGTTACTTGCTTTGGCAGGCGGACTGGGAATGTTCCTTTATGGAATGGAAATGATGAGTGAAGGTATTGAAAAGGCAGCCGGAGCGAAGTTAAGGGGCATCGTGGAAATGTTTACCAAAAACAAATTCTACGGATTGATTGTAGGTATTATCTTTACCGGAATCATACAATCATCATCTGCCTGTACGGTTATGGTAGTAAGTTTTGTAAACTCAGGGTTAATGACACTGTATCAGGCAGTGGGAGTAGTTATGGGTGCCAATATCGGTACCACCATTACTTCACAGCTTGTTTCTTTTAATCTGTCAGAGATTGCTCCGATTTTTATTTTTGGAGGGGCTGTTGCAGTGATGTTTGCCAAAAATGAAACCAGTAAAAAGATTGGAACCATTTTTCTGGGATTTGGTATTTTGTTTACCGGATTAAATACCATGTCAGGTGCCATGGCAGGTCTGAAGGATGATATCCGTATTACCCGGCTGCTTGGTTCCATGACCAATCCGTTTCTGGCGATTATTACCGGTCTTGCCCTGACGGCAATTGTACAGAGCTCTTCCGTTACGGTAAGTATCGTGCTGCTTTTGGCGAATCAGGGGCTGTTAAGTATCTATATCTGTCCATACATTATTCTTGGCTGTAACATCGGAGCCTGTGTATCTGCCATGCTTGCTTCCATGACAGGGAAAAAGGAAGCAAAACGTGCGGCAATGCTGCATCTGGCATTTAATGTTGTCGGTACGGTTATCTTTTTTGTAGTATTGCAGGTAGCCTGTCATCCGCTGGTAGACTGGCTTTATAATGCAAGCGGTGCCAACGCGGGAAGATTTGTTGCAAATGCCCATACCTTAATTAAAATCTGTCAGGTAATCATGATTTTCCCATTTTCGGATTATCTGGTGAAGCTTACCTATCTGATTGTACCCGGTGAGGATAAAAAGATTGGAAACGGTGACAGCTTTACTTTAAAATATATCGGCGAAAAAGTGGTATTTAACCCCTCTACGGCAGTGATTGATGTCATTCATGAGTTAGAAAGAATGGCAGGGCTTGCCAGGGAAAATTTAAATCGTGCCATGGATGCACTGATTAATTTGGAAGAACAGGATATTGAGGAAGTATACAGGGTAGAAAAAAATATTAATTTTTTAAACCATGCCATTACGGATTACCTTGTAAAAATTAACCAGACAACCCTTCCCATTGATGACTTAAAGAGTATTGCGGCACTGTTCCATGTGGCAAATGACATTGAAAGAATCGGTGACCATGCAACCAACATCGCGGATGCGGCAGTACGAAGAAAAGACGAAGACATTTCCATCAGTAAAAAGGCACAGAAAGAGCTTCGGGAAATGTTAGAAATGGTAAATACCATCATTCATTATTCGGTAGAAATGTTTGTGCAGGGAAAAGAAGAGCATATGCAGGATATCATAACCCTGGAAGATGATATTGACGAGAAAGAAAGGGAATTACAGAAGGCACATGTTTCCAGACTGACAAAAAATAAATGTACTCCCCAGGCAGGAATGATTTATTCGGATATTGTTTCCGGACTGGAAAGAGTGGCAGACCATGCAACAAACATTGCATTCTCCATTCATGAGAATAAAGAAGCATAAGAGGGGAAAAGTCAAAAAATCTTAAAAAAGATTATTTACAAGTGCATTTAAATGTGCTATATTAACGAAGTATGAGATTTCAGCTTATACTCAGTTTCAGGATGCTCCGTCCGTTACTTGGTATAAAGCGATAGAAGATAATAAGGAGGATAACAAACATGATCTCTAAAGAAAAGAAAACCGCAATTATTAAAGAATATGCAAGATTTGAAGGTGATACAGGTTCACCGGAGGTTCAGATTGCCGTATTAACAGCAAGAATCGCTGAACTTACAGAGCATTTAAAAACTAACCAGAAAGACCATCATTCCAGAAGAGGTCTTCTTAAAATGGTAGGTAAAAGACGTGGTTTATTAGATTATTTAAAGAAAACAGATATCGAAGGATATCGTGCTTTAATTGAAAAATTAGGAATCAGAAAATAATCTTAAAAAAGAGACTAATGGGACTGTTGATTATTTAACAGTCCCATGTTTTTAAAAACAAAATGAAAAATACCCATAAGAAAACGCAACCGAGACCACTGATAAGCATAAATTACTGATTTTGTGTTGTAAGGTATGTTTATCAGTAGTTTCGGCACTTTCTTAAGGGATAATTTAAGACAATAAGAAAAGGAGAAAAAATATGTATCAGACATTTACAATGGACTTAGCCGGCCGTACTCTTAAAGTAGATGTAAACAGAGTAGGAAAACAGGCAAATGGCTGTGCTTTTATGCAGTATGGGGAGACCACCGTACTTTGTACAGCAACCGCAAGTGAAAAACCAAGAGAAGGAATTGATTTCTTCCCATTAAGCGTTGAGTATGAAGAAAAATTGTATGCCGTAGGCAAAATTCCGGGAGGCTTTAATAAGAGGGAAGGAAAGGCAAGTGAAAATGCGATTTTAACAAGCCGTGTTATTGACAGACCCATGCGGCCTCTTTTCCCGAAGGACTACAGAAACGATGTTACCTTAAACAATATGGTAATGAGTGTAGACCCTGAATGCCGCCCTGAGCTGGTAGCCATGCTTGGCAGTGCAATTGCAACCAGCATTTCCGATATTCCTTTCTGCGGACCCTGTGCAACAACGCAGGTAGGTATGGTAGATGGAGAGCTTATCATCAACCCGTCACAGGAACAGTGGAAAAATGGTGATTTGAATTTAACCGTAGCTTCTACAAGTGAAAAGGTTATCATGATTGAAGCCGGTGCCAATGAGATTCCGGAAAATGTGATGATTGATGCCATTTACAAGGCTCATGAAGTAAACCAGACAATCATTGCATTTATCAATGACATGGTTGCAAAAGTAGGAAAACCGAAACACGAATATACCAGCTGTGCAATTCCGGAAGAAATGTTTGCGGCAATGAAAGATATCGTGACACCGGAAGAAATGGAAACCGCGGTATTTACCGATGAAAAACAGGTAAGAGAAGAGAATATCCGTCTGATTCGTGCTAAATTAGAAGAAGCATTTGCTGAAAATGAGGAATGGTTAGCTATTTTAGGCGAAGCTTTATATCAGTATCAGAAGAA